>JANLRI010000376.1:0-1371 GCA_031361565.1 Betaproteobacteria bacterium
CGACTGGCGTTTTCAATCTCCAAGCTGGATGCCAGCTCGACAAGTGCCGTAACGTGTTGGGCCTTGAGATCGGATAGATGCATAGTGGGGGGTCTTGTTCTAGAAAAAGAAGCTGAGCAAGGTGATGCTTGAGCGTTATGAGCAGATTAGTCGCGAAATAGACGCGGAATGAGCCTTTAGAGCCGAGGCAAAAGCCTTGAGAGTGTGGGGAAAAATCAACAGTTAGGGTTTGTGACCCAAAAACTGGCCGCCAGCAGGGTGTGGCTTGGCGCTGGTTGCGCTAGTCGCGCGCCTCGGCTAAAAGTCATACAAATCAATAACTTAGTAGCTATTGATAGGTCTTTAGCTAAGGACGACGCACTAAAAAACTAAACGCAGAACAGAGGATAACCTGAATTAAAGGTTGCTGTCTAGGAACAAAGTCAATTGCGATTTTGAAAGCGCGCCCACCTTGGTCGCGGCTAAAGCACCGTTTTTAAACAACATGAGGGTAGGTATGCCGCGAATACCGAATTTGGCGGGCACGTCACGGTTCTCGTCTACATTGAGCTTGGCAATCTGGAGTTTGCCTGCGTAATCTTTAGACACCTCGTCCAAGATCGGAGCGATCATTTTGCAAGGACCACACCATTCCGCCCAATAATCCACCAAGACGGGGAGCTCAGAAGCAAGGACCTCTTGCTCGAAGGTTTGATCAGAGACAGCTTTAATTGACATATATAGGCTCCTTTCTCGCGTTGCCTGTTTTTTATTCGATGTGAAGCATTGTATTTGATTCCTATTCGGAAAATTGCAAGCCCTTGGTTTTTTGGATAACCGTTCGGCGTACTAGGGTCCTTTCGACTGCTAGAATGCGCCTGGGCGGGTCCCCTCGCATTGCGGTGTGGTTAATCTGGTCAGGTCCGGAAGGAAGCAGCCAAAGCCAATTTCCGTGAGTGCCGAGGTTTAGGCTCGCCCACCCTTATTTAGGTTCACCGGCTCTTCAAGTTCGAATGACTCACCAAGCTCTGGCCCGTAAGTGGCGACCACGCGACTTTCCTTCGGTGATCGGACAAGATCATGTTGTGAAAGCTTTGGTTCACGCCCTGGATCACCAGCGCCTCCACCATGCCTATCTCCTCACCGGTACCCGGGGCGTGGGTAAAACCACCTTGGCACGTATTCTGGCCAAGGCGGTAAATTGCGAAATCGGCGTGAGTTCTAAGCCTTGTGGGGTATGTTCGGCCTGTACCGGCATTGATACCGGTCGCTATCCCGACTACATGGAGCTCGATGCGGCCTCCAATCGAAGTGTGGACGAAATGACTCAGGTGTTAGAGACTGCCGTCTATTCGCCCAGCATGGGTCGCTATAAGGTGTACGTCATTGATG
>JANLRI010000469.1:0-2479 GCA_031361565.1 Betaproteobacteria bacterium
CCGCGCAGCATGAGCGTGGTGAGAATGGCGACCGATTGCGAGGGCACTTGCAATACGCGAGCGATATTTTGCTCGAAGCGGGTCACTCGGTTGCCACTGACCTCCATCACTAGAGAGAGGCTCTTAAGGTGATCGATAGCAGCTTGCACTTCGGCTTCGCTTGCATTGAGAACCGGATCGCGGCTGGTCTTTTGATTGCACCCTGAGACCAGCGCGTTTAAAGACAATGGATAGGTGTCGGGCACAGTATGCTTTTTCTCGAGAAGCACGCTGATGACGCGAGTTTCAAGAAGCGACAGAACGGGCAAAGGGGCTTGTGGCATTTGGAGTGTCATTCATTAGTCGTCAGGCGAGAGGGCGGAGGCTTAGTCGGTGCTTGTTTAGCTTTTTCTCAGCAGCATTGCTAGTTGACGCGACTGCGCAATAAGCTGGCCTTGCGAATCCCATAGAAGTCCGTCCTCAATCATTCGCCCGTCGGCCAAATCTTGCGTTCTAAATTGCGCTTGAATCCAACCGGATGCAGGCTTGCGACGTACGTGCACGGTGAGCTCAATCGTGGGTACCCAGCCAACAAGCCCCAACAGTCCAAATATTGCAGGCGGCAGGGCGTCGGCGAAGAGTAGGGCGGACATCGCATCCGGGGGGCGTCCATCCCGAAAACGAACCCAACCCGAGATTTGACCTTTACCCAATTCGCCGGCACCCGCTTCGTCGGGGTGTAGTCTGATCTCGAGGCGATCCAAAATTCCTAAGGACACGCCCTGAGCAGCACCTGATCGCGCCAGACATTGCTCGGGCGAAGGAATGGGCGGTGGTTCAATGCTCAGCGGCACATCGCCTGCAGCGCCAAGATTCCCGAAGGCCGCGATAATCTCTAGCCGTGCCTTGCCTTCTTGAAGTAGGGTGGCTCGACTGGTACTGATGGTTTTGCCAGTGCGTAGTATCGAGGTCTCGACCTCGCAAGCCGTATCCCCGATACCTGGGCGTAAATAGTGCGCAGTGACGCTGAAGGGGTCGGGATGGCCTGGGTGTAGCTGTCGCAATGCGGAAGCTCCCAAGGCCATCAGGTAACCGCCATTGGGGTTGTCGCCAATGTTCCAGTTTGAATAGACATGGCCTGTGTAACGGTCGCCTCCATGAGCCTGAAGGGACGTCTCTTGATCGAATTGATTCATTAACCCGCTTATTGCAATGTATTGAAGAAATTTGTAAAAACGGTGGTAAATCCAGCCGCTTGGAATTCTGAGCGATCACGTACCGAGCTGTCGACAACAAATCCGACACAGCCTCTTTGAATCGCATACTGCATCAATCTTCTTCGAATGCTTTAGCAGGAATACCCACTGTCACGCCACCATCAACAACAATGGTTTGGCCGGTGAGAAAGGAGCCAGCTTTGGAGGCCATATAAATAGCGGTTCCAGCGATTTCATCTGGCTCGCCGATGCGTTGTAAAGGGGAGTCCTTGGTACGTTTTTTCAAGAGCGCGGGGTTACTCCAAAGGGCCTTGGCAAAATCTGTTTTGACCAGGCCAGGGGCGATGCAGTTGGCGCGTAGACCACGAGGCCCCCACTCCACCGCGAGGTTACGCACGAGCTGCATGTCTGCGGCCTTGGAGAGTCCATAAACTCCGAGGGTGGGCGATCCGCGCAGGCCTCCAATCGAAGACACTACGATGATCGAGGCATCGCCTTTGTCGACCATATGAGGGACCGACATATTACACAACCAAAAATTGCTGCGTACATTGGAACCCATGATACGATCATAGGCTTCGTCACTGATGCCTGCTGCAGGCCCGAAATAGGGGTTGACGGCAGCGTTGCAGACCAATACATCGATACCGCCCCACGCGGCTATAGTCTTGTCGACCAAGGCCTGTAACTCGGCCTTGTTGGCAATATTGCATGGAATGACCATGGCCTGACCGCCCGCCGCGCGAATTTCTTGGGCCACGGTATCGCAGGCCTCCGCTTTGCGACTTGATACCACCACCTTGGCACCGTGCTCCGCCATGCGCATGGCAATGGCCCGCCCAATGCCTCTGCTGGAACCAGTGACAATGCAAACTTTATCGGTAAGATCAAATAGCGACATGGTTAACCTCTATGCCTTGGGTCTAGTGAGGGGCGTCTTGTTCGAGGCAGTTTAGCGGATCCACCTGTTAAGATCCCGGCATCCTTTCGAAAATCAAAGCTCGGTAACCTGCAAGGATCTCAAATCAATGCGCCTTGGCGTTTTGGCCCTGTGCCTACTTTTCGTTTCCTGCGCCACCCATGTGAAGCCTGGTGAGGGCAGATTGCTGCCCTCCATTTCCTTTCAAAGCAATGAATTGAACCCTTCGAATGGCGGCCAGTTAATCACCGGTGAAGCTCTTCGGCCGGGCGACATTATCCTTACGGCCGATAACGGACTAAACTCCGCCGGGATACGGTTGATTACACAATCGCCGGTGAGCCATGCGGTGTTGTACTTGGGA
>JANLRI010000409.1:0-1811 GCA_031361565.1 Betaproteobacteria bacterium
GCTGTCGCCACGCAAGTAGTCACAGACCGCGCAGCAACTGGAGGCAGCAAATGGCTACAAATCTCCCTAGCAACACAATCGATACCCCCACATCACCAGCAGATACAACGCCCACCCCCACAACCGTGTTTAAAGGCGGAACGGTGATTGATGGGACAGGTGCTCCCGGGATCAAAGCAGACGTCCTCATCCAAGGTGATCGGGTGATTCAGATCGGCCAGAACCTGATCGGCGACTCCACGCTGGACGCCACAGGTTTTGTAGTTGCGCCGGGCTTCATCGACATCCATACCCATTACGACGCGCAGGTGTTCTGGGACCCGGCCATGACCCCGTCGTGCTTTCATGGCGTCACCACGGTGGTAGCCGGTAACTGTGGGTTTTCCATTGCGCCGACGAGACCAGCGGATCGCGAACTCATCGCCAATACGTTGGAGAAGGTCGAAGATATGGATCCCGCAGCGCTTAACGCTGGTATCCCGTGGGACTTTGAAACATTCCCTGAGTACTTAGCATCGGTGCAACGCCACGGCATGGTCCTGAACTTCGCCGCATACATCGGCCACACCGCAATGCGTATCTACGCCATGGGTGACGAAGCCGTCGGACGCACAGCAACACCCGAAGAAACGCAAAAGATGGCAGCGATGGTTACCGAAGCAATGGAAGCCGGTGCCGCAGGGTTCGCTACCAGTTTCGCAGTGACGCATCGTGGTGCCGATGGTCAACCAATCCCCAGTCGTTGGGCCGACAAGACCGAAATTGAAGCTCTATGTCAAGCGGTTGGTGACAGCGGCAGAGGAGTGCTCGGCATCAACGGCGGCGACGGTCTTTCGTTCACTGAGCTTTACGAAATGCAACCGCGAGTTGGAGCAAAGGCCACCTATACCGCAGTACTCACGAACAAAGCTGGAGGTCATCTGAAAGCTATGGAAATACACCGTCGTGGAGTGGCCAATGGTGTGCAGGTTTGGCCACAAGTTTCTGCGAGGCCGCTGGCGTTCTCCATGACGATGGTTGAACCCTTCACCCTCAACGTGAATCCGGTGTTCGCTGCGTTGATGCCCAAAACAATCGAGGAGCGACGGGCCGCATACGCCGATCTCAACTGGCGGGCAGAAGCTATGGAAAAGTGGAAGGGCGAGAAAACTCTGCCACCGCGTTGGGACACCTTCGAAGTGATGGAATCAACCGCGCATCCGGAAATCATTGGTCAGCGTCTCGAACCATTGGCCCTAGCCGCCGGCAAAGAGCCCTTCGATTTGCTGATGGAACTTACGCTCGCCGAACCCGATCTCAGGCTTCGTATGCGCGCAGTGCTTGCTAACGACGATCTTGAAGGCATCACCATGTTGATCCAAGAAGATCAGTGCACCTTGGGTCTTTCCGATGCCGGAGCCCACGTCGGTCAACTCTGCGATGCCGTGCAGGCCACCGATTTGCTGGGCACGTGGGTCCGCGAACGAAAGGTGCTCACCATCGAACAAGCCATTCACAAGCTCACCCAAGTGCAGGCCGACCTGTTTGGCTTTCACGATCGCGGTGTTCTTCGCGAAGGAGCCATCGCCGACATTGTCGTCTTCGATCCCGCAACTGTTGCCCCAGGACCAACCCGGCGAATCAACGATTTCCCTGCCAATGCCGAGCGCCTAACCGCCGATCAACCAACAGGCATGCATCATCTCTTCGTCAACGGAAGCCACGTCATCGCCAACGGCGCCCTCACCGAGTCAGCCTTAACGAACCGCCCCGGTCGCCTAGTAAGCCCTGCACGGAGCTAGTCGCAGTTGTTCAGGTTGAGCAGTGCATCC
>JANLRI010000476.1:0-4888 GCA_031361565.1 Betaproteobacteria bacterium
CACCGCCGCCTTGGGCATCCCCTTTATTTACAAATCGTCATTTGACAAAGCCAATCGCAGCTCGGGCACCTCTTTTCGAGGCCTAGGTATGCAAGAAGGCTTAAAGATTTTGTCGGATGTACGCTCACAGCTCGGCGTTCCCGTATTGACCGATGTTCACGACATTGATCAAATTAAGGAAGTGGCCGCTGTCGTAGACGTTCTACAAACACCTGCCTTCCTCGTGCGTCAAACCGATTTTATTCATGCGGTCGCCACCTGTGGCAAACCAGTGAATATTAAAAAGGGCCAATTCCTCGCCCCGCACGACATGAAGCAGGTCGTTCTAAAGGCGCGCCGTGCCGCGCTTGAAGCGGGTGGTGATGGTCGTAACATCATGGTGTGTGAGCGCGGTGCATCCTTTGGCTACAACAATTTAGTGTCCGATATGCGCTCTCTGGCGATCATGCGTGAAACGGATTGTCCGGTTGTGTTCGATGCCACCCATTCGGTACAGTTACCGGGCGGGCAGGGCGACAAATCGGGTGGTCAGCGTGAGCATGTCCCTGTCCTGGCTCGCGCGGCGGTAGCGGTCGGAATTGCGGGCTTGTTTATGGAAACCCATCCCAATCCTGAAAAAGCGATGAGCGACGGGCCGAATGCCTGGCCATTGCAAAAAATGAAAGTGCTGCTGACCCACTTACAGGCTCTCGACCGCTTAGTGAAAGCGCAAGGCTTTGAAGAGCTCAGCCTTTAAAGCCCAATCTTGATCAAAACATAGTAGGAAAAGCCATGGCTGCTTATGTAATTGCAAATGTGAAAGTGAGCGATCCTGAGAAATATAAGGGTTATCAGGCGCTTTCTCCCGATGCAATTCAGTCTGCGGGTGGCGAGTTCTTGGCGCGCGGTGGTGCCGTGACCGTTCTCGAGGGCCAATGGAAACCAGAGCGCATGGTGGTGGCAAAGTTTCCTGACGTCGCTGCGGCGAAAGCATTTTACGACTCAGCAAAGTATGTTGAAGCGCGCGCAAAACGCGCTGGCGCGACCGAATTTTTTAATATGGTGATAGTGGAAGGAATCTAAGGAATGAGCACGATTGTTGACATCATCGGTCGCGAGATTATTGACTCGCGCGGCAACCCCACTGTGGAATGTGACGTGTTGTTGGAGTCCGGCGCGATGGGCCGTGCGGCGGTGCCCTCAGGGGCATCGACCGGATCGCGTGAGGCGATAGAACTGCGCGATGGCGACAAATCACGCTATCTCGGCAAAGGGGTATTGAAGGCCGTTGAGAATATCAACACCGAAATCTCTGAAGCCCTGATGGGTCTGGACGCCAGCGAGCAGACCTTCGTTGATCGTACCTTGCTTGATCTCGATGGCACCGATAACAAGAACCGCTTGGGCGCTAATGCGACGCTGGCGGTGTCGATGGCGGTGGCCAAGGCGGCTGCAGAAGAGTCTGGCTTGCCGTTGTATCGGTATTTTGGCGGTTCAGGCGCTATGGCCTTACCCGTGCCGATGATGAACGTGATTAATGGTGGTGCCCATGCCAACAATAATCTGGATATGCAAGAGCTGATGATTCTTCCGATTGGGGCTCCTACTTTCCGTGAAGCGGTACGTTATGGCGCCGAAGTTTTTCATGCCCTGAAAAAACTGATCAACGACAAAGGAATGTCGACGGCGGTGGGCGACGAGGGTGGCTTTGCTCCAAGCGTTAAAAATCACGAAGAGGCGATTCAACTGGTTCTGCAAGCCATTGAAAAAGCAGGCTATGAGCCGGGTCGTCAGATTGCCTTGGGGCTGGATTGTGCAAGCTCCGAGTTTTATAAGGAGGGTAAGTATCACCTAGGGGCCGAGGGGCTCAGCCTGTCATCAACGGACCTTACCAACCTGCTGGCCACTTGGTGCGATAAATATCCGATTATTTCAATCGAAGATGGCATGGCCGAGAACGACTGGGATGGTTGGAAAATTCTGACAGATCGTTTGGGCAAGAAGATTCAATTGGTAGGTGACGATTTGTTCGTGACCAATACGAAAATACTTCGCGAAGGCATTAGCAAAGGGATCGCCAACTCGATTCTGATCAAGATCAATCAAATTGGTACGCTGACGGAAACCTTCGCTGCAATTGAATTGGCCAAGCGAAGTAACTACACCTCGGTGGTCTCGCATCGCTCAGGAGAAACCGAAGATACAACCATTGCGGATATTGCCGTGGCGACTAATGCTCTTCAGATCAAAACAGGTTCAATGAGTCGCAGTGACCGTACCGCCAAGTACAACCAACTGCTTCGCATCGAAGAAGACCTCGGAGATACTGCGGAGTATCCTGGCAAGAGCGCGTTTTATAACCTGCGTTAAGTGCTCGCTGTGCTTGGTGTTTTTCGCAGACCTGATCGGTTGAGGTAAGCTTCTAGTCTTATGAAGTTGCTCAGCATTTCCTTAGTCGCCATGCTTGCCCTGATCCAATATCCGCTTTGGCTGGGTAAGGGCGGCTGGCTGCGCGTTTGGGAACTTGATCGACAGCTCGTGAAACAGCAGTCCGCCAATCAAGTGCTGGCGAGTCGTAATACATCCTTAGAAGCGGAAGTGCGTGATCTGCAAGAGGGGCGTCAGGCCGTAGAAGAGCGAGCTCGCTATGAATTGGGAATGGTTCGCAAGAGTGAAATCTTTATCCAGATCAATGAGCCGGCTTCGGCAAAACCTGCCGGTCTAGGGTCTAGCATTCCGATCAAGCCGCAGAACTAGTCGCGGCCTCTCCGCTGTCACAGGCCGCTTGACGCCGGCATCACACCCTCAATAAAGACGGCGGCTGCATCCACGGGATCGAAGCGATACTCGGTGTTACAAAAATCGCACTGAGTTTTGATTTCGCCTTGTTCGGCGAGGATGCTTTCAACCTCTTCCCGACCAAGCATCTTTAGCATGGCACTGACTTTTTCTCGGCTACAGGTGCAAGCGAAGCGAACTTCTCTTTGGTCTAGAATTTGAAGACTCTCCTGCCAAAATAACTTATGAAGCAGGGCCTCTGGCGCGTCCGACAATAACTCCTCTGTCTTTAATGTTTTGGCGAGCATTTGAACTCGCGGCCAGGCGTCGCTATCTTGGTTGCCCGCGCTGCCTCCCTCGCCGGGCATTTTCTGCAACAACATGCCTATGGCGCAATACGTGTTAGCGGCGAGATAGAGCCGACTAGGCACCTGTTCCGAGCGCTCCATATAATTTTCGAGAACTTCGGCCACCGTGTTGCCTTCGAACGGCACAATACCCTGATAAGGTTGTTGATTGATACTGCTTTTGGGGGGCTCCAGAGTGACGATAAAGCGTCCTTTACCCTCTTGGTTGACGAGTTCAGAAAGTGGCGCATCAGTCGACGCCGTGATTTTTTCGCTCAATTTGAGTGTGGCTCGAAAGTGACCCTCGGGTCGGCATTCCACGACCATCAGCTTGATCGCACCCTGGCCATGAATTTGCAGAATGAGGTCGCCCTCAAATTTTAGGCTGGCCGCCAACAGGTTTGCCGCGGCGCTGAGCTCACCCAGGCAGGTCAAGCCCAGAGTGTCTGGATGGCGCGCAGCGATTTCTTGCCAGCTTGTTTCCAACCTGACGATTTGGCCGCGAACCTCGCCGTTGCCGAGTAAAAACCGCGTAAGTTGATCCGATTTCATGCTTTATTGGAATCCCGAGTCTTGTTCGATACCACGCCAGAACGGCCATTGAGCACTCGCATAGCGCCCGTTTTTAGGAGTGGCGTTGGCCTCTTTCGGCAGCAAGGTGCTGTCTGGGCAGGTGCCTGTTTCAATCATTTGGCGGGCGGCCACCAGCAATCTCTCTTGTGGATCTCCCATACTGCGTAAGTAACTGTCTTGTTGCACACAGGTGGGGACTAGTCCGTCGACGTAAGCACCTTCGCCCGTCGCGTTCTTGTTTTGAAAGCTCAGGATCGAGTACACATAGCCGCCAAACGTGGTGGGGGTTGAACCGTAGGGCTTTCCGCAGGTGGTGCTACCGACGGTTTTGACGGTTCTGAAAGGTTTGAGGGCCTGAATCACAATTTCGCTGGCCGAACAGGTTTTGTTACTGGTAATGATCACTAGCTGATCTATCCGTCCTGAGAAGGTTTGAGGCGAAAAATTATAATTAACGTCGAGGGACTTTTTTTGCGAATTGTGCTCAAGCCGCACCGCCACTTTACCGGTTAAAGACTGTGCGCTGGGATCGGCTGAGCCTTTGGCCCCAAGCGAGGAGGCGAGCAAGACGGAGTCATTGATCAGACCACCACCATTGTCGCGAAGATCCAGAATGAGGTGCGTTGCACCCTCACTAATGACCTTGCTGATTGCGCTATTCCAGGCATTTTGGTTCGCGCCTGTAAAGCTGTAAAAATGAATGTAGCCGATCTTTCCTTGGCTGCTGTCGAGCGTATTCGCCGCAAAAACATAACTGATCGGGTAAACCGCCTTGGTCATGCTAAGAGTTCGGAGCGCTTGAAAACCGGACGTGATGAGGTTCGGTGTGCGTACTTCAAAGGTGCCCGTGAGGCCTGCCTGATTTGGACCGATGGCTGCACTTACGGCCTCGGTGGTGGCGAGATCGGCAATATTTTTGCCATTGATTGATAAGATTTCATCACCTCGCCTGAAGCCAGCGCCATAGGCTGGGGACAAGGGTTGTACTTGTTGGAGCACAATTGCGCTGTCAATTTTCAAGTAAGAAATCCCGTATCCGGTCAATTGACCTTCGGTGAAAAAACTATTGAAATCTGTCTCGGTGGAGATGCCACTGAACTTATCCTCCTGGTCTGAACCCGCGCCCTCGGTCAGCAACTCTGGACCTAAAATCGGCCAGACGATGCCCTGCGCAACTTGCTCACCTTCTTGATCCATGCACAGACTGACGC
>JANLRI010000484.1:0-6266 GCA_031361565.1 Betaproteobacteria bacterium
TTATCAAAAGGCACTCGGCCCTATACGTCGCGCGGTGGCACCTCGATTCCCGGACTCAATCTATTACAAAGTTCGAAAGGGCAAAATTGTTGTCTTGGCGGTGTTTGCCGGAGCACGTGATCCTGCTATTTGGCAAAGCCGGTCCTAGAAAATGAAGCGTCCTTTGAGAGTCGGCTCTGGCATCGAGCAACGAGCTTCGTTGGTTGCAGTTATAACTTTTGGATGCAATGGACATTTGACCCCGTGCGAAATTTGCTGCCGCGAATTCCGCACGGCCTCAAATGCCGCTGATCTCGGCCGTTGAGGCTGTATTAAAAGCCCGAATTTCTGTTATCGCGAATAGTCTTAAAAGCGTTCAATAGGGAGCGCAACTTTTGTCGAGATTGTGATGGCGCGATACAAGCCCGTGGACCTTAGCCCGAGGTTATTGCCGGTGGTCTTTGATGCCCAGATTCAGCCCGGTACCTTTGAGTACGCGTTGGACTACCTGATTGATCGGCTTGATCTTTCGGGGTTAGACGCGAAGTTCAAGAACGACCGGACCGGTGTTCCGGCTTACGACCCCCGGGTGATGCTGAAGATTGTGTTGCTGTCTTACAGTCGTGGCGTGATCAGTAGCCGGGACATGGAGGATGCGTGTCGCAAGAAGGTGCTGTTTATGGCACTGTCGGGTGACAGTGCGCCGCAGTTCACGACGAATGCCCTTTTTGTGTGGAAGTCATTTCTTTTACATCATTACGGTCTGCGTTTTTGCACTATGATGATTTTCATGGCTGACAGACCTGACGAATAAGGTTAGATCGTGAGAGCGAAGTGAACCACTGGTTTCGTCGCGCAATGATGGCCATGGGCGATACGCTGCAGCGACATTATAGTTGGGCGCGGGCCGGAAGCGCTTGGACAAGACGTGCTTTAAGGGCAGCCATAAGAAGTTTTTGCCAGTGACCATGCGCAGGGTCATCTTGTCGGTGGCGCTGTCCCGATTCCTAAAGGTGACGTGGTGTTGATCGCACTTAATGATGTCCTTTTCTTGCGCGCCCCCCGGTTGGGGCAAGTCAGAATGTTGGCCTGTGGCAGCTGGAGTTTGCACGTTTTCTTGTGGTCTCAATAAGTGCGTTGCTATCGGCCATACTGATTGCAGACCGGCGCGCTTATTGCTATCGATTTCGGGTGCGGTAAGTTTTTAGGCGGCAACGCCTGAAGTCATCGCGCGAATTCTTATTGTTGCTCGCTCACGGGTAAGCGAGGATATTTTAGAACGGCCTTGAGGCATACAATAGACTCTCTATTGAGGCTTAAGCGATTCATTTGTACTGCAGCCTCGATTTTTTACGATAGGTTTTTGGTGATGCTTTCGAGAAAAAATCCACTCAAGGGTAAAGTGTTAATTGGGTTCGAAGTTAAGCTTCATTTAGCGCGAGAGTCGGACAAGTCTGTTTGTGAAATGAGGGCGTGCAGGTCTCGGAAGCGCTTGCGCCTGTCTTAGTCAGAGGATTGGAGCTGCAAGCTTGATTAGTGAGATGCATTTAACCCGGATTTTCTCGTTCCTTCTGTTACTGGGGTGCTTGCTGAGTACTGATTCAGTGCAGGCGCGACGTAGTGGTGCTGTCCGCCAGATTGTTGACATGATCGTGATTCATTCGACCGGGGGACCGACCTGTGATCCAACAACGGGCAAGCCGGTGTGGGTGAAGGCAGGAACGCTCGATGAGAACATGCGTGAAATCGAAGCCCATCCCGTGCTTGGTATTCATTACATGATTGATCGCGATGGCGCGCTTCGTAAGAGCATTCCAGAAAGGCAGGTGGCGCATCACATATTTGGTCATAGCTCTCGTTCGATTGCCATTGAGTTAATTAACGACGGAGACGGGCTTGACCCGTTTCCTGAGGCGCAATTGGCGTCCTTAGTTAATCTGTTGCGCGAAATTAAAGGGCGATGGGAAATCAAACGCGAGGCCGTTAAGCGCCATTCGGATCTTGACCAAGCACTGATGCCGTGCGATCGCCGCCAGCGTCGCAAAGTAGATCCGGGCGCGGCCTTTCCGTTTAAGGTGACCCTGGATCGAGTGTACTAAATTAGAAACCTATCCTGGCCTTGGTACCGGTTTTAAGGGAGTGTTCGGCTTCTAGCTCGCCTAGGAACTCGCCTTGATCGATGTCATGGTGTTTGAGAAAAGATCAATGCGCTGGGCGAGATTGAGCGGCAAAAATTGGATGCGAAACAAGTAGCGTCTGGCAAAGGCTTCGTCGATCATTTCTGGTTGATTGGTCGCACATAAGAACAGGCCATCGAAGCTTTCGATTGTTCGCAAAAACTCGGCGACTACGGTAGGGTTCGAACCGAGCCTCAGGTCCGAGTGTGAGCCAAGCAAGGCGTCGGCCTCATCGATGAAGATGATCTCGCTTTCGGTATCGCATTCCTCGAAGAGTTTGGCGACATTGCGTTCACTTTGGCCGTGCCATATTGAGTTAAGATCCGCGGCCGTTTTGACGATTAAGTCCATGCCGGTGAGCTAGGCGACGTGTAGCGCGAATTGAGTTTTGCCGGTTCCGGGTGGTCCGGCCATTAGGCAGTTGCCTTTGCGCAGGGCGACAACGTCAGCATTTCGCTAAAGTCAATTCTCGTGAGGCTTGGCTGCTGCGCTAGTAAGCCGCCGAATGCTTGGCCGTTGGAATCATTGATCAGCGAATTGATCGAACTACTGGCGAGCGCTTCGTCCTCCGATACGTTTGCGTAAGTGGTTAGATCAACGAGTACTTGTAGGGCGGATCGAATATGAGGGGCACGTTCGATGAAATCAAAAAGACTTTCGGTGAGGCCACTAGCATTGAGGCAGAGTGCTAAGTCGAGGAGTGCTGCTTGAGCGCGGTCTAGACTTAGGGCGCTGCAAAGATGACTTGTGTTTGGATGCATCGGTGTTTCTTGGTAGAGCGCCTCCTCCATGAGCCCAAGAAGGCTTTGCAATTCGGGATCGCCACTGACCAACTGTTGGCCAATCCACTGGTTACCTGTGCCTTGAGCGAGGGCGTCCTCAAAACTCATAGGCTCAGGCGCATTGTCGTCATGCTCTGTATCGGCGTCGATGTCGCCACTTGCAGCGCCGCTGGCGCGGTCACTTGGCCTTGCCTTGGGATTGTTCCAGTGGCGGCGCCACTCATCGCTAAAGTTGTTGAAAGCTGGCCAAAGAAACGCACCGAATTCGCTATGCTTGTACGTTGGGACAAGGCTCGGCATGCGGCGGGTCAACGCGATGAGCATGAGCGCAACCAGTTTGCTGGCTTGGCTTTTCAAGCTCGCGGCTTCGAGGCGCCAATGGTCGGCCTGGGTGACGCGGGGTCTAAACGCACGGTGGCGAAGTCTTTGAATGAGTTCGGACATTTTGAGGTTGCGCAAATACTTCTTGCCGCGCACGTTTAGCCTTAATCAGGCTGGCGCGATAGGTCGAAACGTCACATTATTGAGCGATGTTTCTAGACTGGGTGTTGGATTCGGCTGAGTATTTTTTGGAAGGCCTTGGTAGGTTACTCGTACCAAAGCCATTCTGCGTCCTGAACGTTGCGCTCAGGAAAGATCGGAAGATTAATATTTTTGTTTGAAGATTGCAAGCCTAACTCAAATGGCTTTACATTTTTGCAACAATGCCAATCTGTACAGGCCTGTGAAGCCAAGCCTTTCGGTTAACACGAAGTGCTCTTGCCTCGGTTGCTCTACTTATTCGGCTCTGCCAACCAAGCCCAAACGTTCTGCGGAAACATACTGTTCGCGGTAGGCTTCAAACGCGAGCGTATCGGTGACTTCGATGGCGCGTTGATCAGCTAAGGATTTTTTGCTTAGGGCTTCGAAGCGGGCTTGTTGTGCGGGCGCCCAGGGCATCGCTAAGAGGCTGTTGCGAGTAGCTACAGATTGCGTACGGATGAATTTAACGAAACTATTCTCATGCGATTTCTCCATGGTGGCGAGTACTCTCGCCGAAGGCGTGAGGGTCGAATTGTTCAAGCGCGCCTCCGCGGTGCCGAGAGCGGCGCTATAGTCGCTGGCGCGATGAGCCGCGTCCAGAGCAAGGGCGATGGGTCGGCATTGTGCGAGTAATTCCTTGGCCCAATCGACGAGCAGAACGTCTGAGCCGGACCGCTTCAAGTGCAGACCCGGCTCGCGCCCACGCGAAGCAGTGTGGTGCTGGTTGTATTTAAGTTCATCGATCTCTGTCGGGCTGTCAGGCGGGCTCCTGGAGAGCAGACAATGCAGCAGGAAAACGTCGAGAAAGCGCATCGTTTCCGCGTTGATTCCGACCGGCTCGAATGGGTCCAGATCCATCAGTCGTACCTCCACGTACTCGACTCCGCGCTCGCGCAGGGCGTGCAAGGGGCGTTCGCCTGGGTAGATGGTTCGCTTAGGGCGAATCGTGCCGTAAAACTCGTTTTCGATTTGGAGGAGCGTGGTGGAGAGTTGATTGTAGTCGCCGCCTGGGTTAAGAATACCGAGGGTTTCGTAGGTGGGGTAGGGTCGGGTCAGAGCCTCTTGCAGGGATGCTGCGTAGCCATCCAAACCGTTGTAGCTGACGGCGAGGGTGGACTGTGCGTCGCTTTGGTAACCTAGGGGACCCATGCGCAGCGAGGTACCGTGCGGCATATATAGCGCGTTTGCGTTGAGGGTTTGGAGGCCGTGATCTCGGCCCTGAACGAAGCTCGGGCAAAGTGCGGGCGAGGCGCCAAACAAATACAAAAGAAGGAATGCATTGCGTCTAAAGTTGCGGATCAGGCCGAAATATTCTTCGCTACTCACTCCAGGCAGAGACCAGTTGTAATGAATGCCTGAAATGGTTTGCATACGCCTACCATAGCGATGCCCCAAGCCCATGCGATAGACACTTTTAGCTCGTCCTACGTTACTGCTGCCGTAGCGCGCCAGAGGGATGGTTTCGTCGGTAGGCAGTCCACAGGGCATGCTGGACACCCAAAGCATTTCATCCCCCTGAGCACGTAGGACGCGATAGACAAACTGATGTGTTTGTACTAATTCATCGACACAATCTTCGATCCGAGCATGGGCGCCGGTAATGAGCTCGACTTGAGATTCACTGTAATCGGTTGTGATGCTGGGATGGGTGAGGGCTGAGCCCAGTGCCTTTGGATGAGGCGTTAGGGCGAGTTCGCCTTCAGGTTGAGCGCGCAGACTCTCCTTTTCTACTCCGCGCCGCATGCCACCGAGGCGAGCGGGTGTGAGGGCGTCTAGGCGGGGTTGCAAGGTACTCATGAAGACTCGATCCTTAATTTTTTTCTGACCAATTCGCCGAAAAGTAACACGGGTTTGGTAAATCAAGCTTTTGACTTTACGGGTTTTGGCTTTTGAGTCACCGTTTTGGCAAATTGGCAATCGCGGACTGCTTTTTCGATCAAAGCTGAGAGAATACCGCTTTAGGAGATCTCCAATGCGCATGGCCTTGCTGGGCTTGTTGCCCCTTTTATTTTTGACGTCTTGCGGCTTGTTTCAGCGTGGGTCGGGCAGCTCAGATGGCACGCCGGCTAAGTCGTCCGTACCGACCCGCGACGTGGTACGTGCTTTAGCGCCATCGGGTACGCTGCGTGCAGCCATTAATTTCGGTAACCCGATTCTTGCGCGGCGCGGCCCTGCCGTGAACGCTCTGGGAAGTGCCGACCCGCGCGGCGTGGCGGTCGATATTGCCCAGGAGCTGGGGCGACGTTTAGGGATGCCGGTGCAAGTGGTCACCTTCGATGCGGCCGGAAAAGTGGTCGAGGGCCTCATGAATGCAACAGTCGACTTGGTCTTTGTGGCCATTGACCCAGTCCGTGGTGCGGATATTCTTTATTCGGCGCCCTATGTGGTCATTGAGGGTAGCTATTTGGTTCCTCAAGCTTCGCCGATCCGTCGCAATGAAGAAGTAGATCGCCCTGGGGTGCGTGTGGTGGTGGGGAAGGGAAGTGCCTATGATTTATTCCTGAGTCGCGAGTTGAAGTCGGCGACCCTGGTCTCGGCGGTGAGTTCGCCTGCAGTAAGCGATTTACTGGTGTCTGGTCAATACGAGGTTGCAGCAGGGGTTAAGCAACAGTTGCAGGCTGATGCACAACGCTTGCAGGGGTTGAGGCTGTTAGAGGGGCGCTTTATGGAGATTAATCAAGCTCTGGGTATTCCTAAAACACACGAGCCGGGTTTGGCCTATTTAAGGGTTTTTGTGGAAGAGCTCAAATCGATCGGGTTTATCGAGAAGGCCTTAGCGCGACACGGAATTGCGGGAGCGGCCGTG
>JANLRI010000559.1:0-6230 GCA_031361565.1 Betaproteobacteria bacterium
TATACGCCGCCACCGCGCTCGGGGCCACCTCCGCGGACGCGCCGAGACCCCTGGTCCGATTGGGATCGGGGCTCCGATTTCCGGCGCGAGTGGCCGGGCGGCGGATGGCGCTGAGCTTGAATTCATTAAGGCCGCAAATTAACCGACAATAAGGCACCACGCGGGCAAAAACAAAAGGGACGCAACTGCGTCCCTTTTGCCACTCTGGCTGATTTTCTTTTTTGAAATAACTGACGGCAGATCGATGGCCCAAAACGCCTGCCGACCTGCCCGTTCAGCAATCCCGTTAAGTAATGCAAGGCTCGTGCCATGACCAAGGAATTTTCTACGCCTTGGAATTTTTCTGATAAAAATCAGCGAGTTATACTTCCTAGAGCTTCACCGTATTTCAGGTGACACTAGACCTTGCACTTCGTAGTGTCAAACTTTCCGACAATATCGACCTTCAATCCCAGCCCTGAACGAGCCGAATAGTTTGAACCTTATCGAGCGACTCGATCAAATTCTTCCCCAGACCCAATGCCAACGCTGCGGGTATCCAGCCTGCCGCCCGTATGCTGAGGCAATGGCCTGCGGCGCAGCAGAGCCTAATCGCTGCCCGCCTGGTGGTCAGCAAGGCGTGAAAGATCTGGCGGCGATTCTCACGCAACCTGAGATGGATCTGGATAGGGAGCGAGGCCCACCTGGCGTGGGCTTTATTGTACGGATCGATCCGGATTACTGCATCGGTTGCACGAAATGTATTCGAGCCTGTCCAGTGGACGCGATTATCGGTGCCAACAAAAGGATGCACACCATAATTGCGGATCGATGCACCGGCTGCGAGCTATGCATCCCGCCCTGCCCGACTGATTGCATCGTCCTCGAGCCTCGGCCCCAACTTACCTGGAGCGCCATCGAGGCAAGTACGGCGCGTAGTCGCTATCTCAATCGAAGCGCGCGCTTGGCTCGGGATGGTTTCGATGCCGAACCAGAAGATTGCGAAGATTTCGAGCAAACCTCAGCGCTCTCGGCCAAAAGCCCGGCCCTGGTGAAACAATCCACTTTGGAGAAAGCGCTTGAACAAGCACGGCTGCGCCTTGCTGCTCACGCCCTCGGTTCACCCGAACCGTCCGCAGCGACGCCGGACGGGAAACCTCGATCAAAAAAAGGCGCGCGATGAGAACGATTGATCGAGAAGATTTTTTTGCGCGCCTCGCCGCGGCCAACCCTCACCCCAAGACAGAACTTGAGTACAGCTCAGCATTCGAGCTCCTTGTCGCCGTCTTGCTCTCGGCACAGGCCACGGACAAGGGTGTGAACCTAGCGACTCGCAAACTCTTCAAAGTCGCAGGTACGCCTGCCCAGATCCTGGCGCTCGGACACGATCAATTGATCGAGCACATTAAAACGATTGGTTTGTTTCGTTCAAAAGCGAAGCATTTGATGGAAACCTGTCAAATTTTGATCGACAAGCACCAGGGACAAGTACCGCAAAACCGGGAAGCGCTTGAAGCGCTCCCTGGGGTAGGTCGTAAGACTGCCAACGTCGTTTTAAATACTGCCTTTGGCTGGCCAACGATGGCGGTCGACACTCATATCTTTCGGGTCGGCAACCGCACTGGCCTTGGCAAGGGCAAGACCCCACTTGAAGTCGAGCATAAACTCTTAAAGCACGTCCCGACGTCCTACTTACTGCATGCCCATCATTGGCTGATTTTGCATGGCCGCTATATTTGTAAAGCGCGCACGCCCGAGTGCTGGCGTTGCCCAGTGGCGGACCTGTGCACGTTTCGGCCAAAACCCAAAGACCCGAAGGATCACTAATTGTTTAACCCCTCTCAGGAAGAAGTTCGTCGCTTCTTTTGCTCAACCTGGCGCAAGCATCGCGAAACGAGTCCGCTTACGCCCCTGGAGGCCTTGGCCCTCGACTGGATTCTCGAACATCCCGAGTACCATGAGGTACTCAGCGATGAAGAGGCCGCCGTCAAAACCGATTTTTCCGTGGAGCAAGGCCAGACCAATCCATTCCTGCACCTCTCGATGCATCTTGCCATTGCCGAGCAAATATCGATCAACCAACCCGTAGGCATCAAGGCGATTTTCCAGAAGTTGGCGGAAAGGCAAAATAGCCTACACGAAGCCGCACACGGCATCATGGAAAGTTTAGGCGAGGTGATTTGGGAAGCGCAGAGAACTGGCTTGCCCCCGGATACTGACAAGTACCTGGACTCCATGAAACGTCGTCTAGGCAAGCCATGAGACCTCGCTTTTAGGCATACACCAAGGCAGGTTTTTTAGTTTCGTTACACTTGCGCCTGCGCGCTGAGGCTCGGCCCCTTAGAAATTTGTAGGGAATCCAAGTAAAGCCAGACGAGCAGTCGCCCTGATTGCGCGTCATCACGAAACAATCAATGCGCGGCCCTCGATGGGTCAGCCTTTCTCTGGAGTCCAAAATGTTCGGTCGTCTAATGCCAAAAGAAGTCAAGTTCTTTGACCTTTTCAACGAACATGCCGCCCACATCGTCGAGGGCGCTTCGGCGCTGGTAGCCCTAATGCGCGACTACGACAATCCCAGTTTGCGCCAAGCTCAGATTGATCGCATCGAAAAGGAAGAAAAAGCGGCCGACAAAATCACCCATGATTGCATCGCGCTTCTCCACAAAACCTTTATCACTCCGTTTGATCGCGACCAAATCCATTTACTGATTTCGCAAATGGATGACATCCTGGACATCATTCAAGACGTGGCCGAATCCGCCATGTTGTATGACCTACAAAAAATCACCCCAGAGGCCCAGCAACTCGCGGAACTGAGCCAATTGTGTTGTGATCGTGTCCAAAGTGCCGTCAAACTTCTCACCAGCATGGACAACGTCGATGCCATCCTAAAACTCTCTAAAGAAATTGATCGCCTCGAATCCGATGCGGATCGGGTGATGCGCTCCGCCATGTCGAAACTGTTTCGAGATGAGGCCGACGTGCGTCAGCTCATCAAAATGAAGGCCATCTATGAGTTGCTCGAGAATGTCACCGACAAATGTGAAGATGTCGCCAACGTGATCGAAGGCGTGGTGGTCGAAAATGCCTAGTCACCTTCAAATGAGCATGACCGTGATGGTCATGCTGATCATGCTGGCTTTAGCGTTCGACTTTATGAACGGCTTTCATGACGCCGCGAATTCTATTGCAACCGTAGTCTCCACCGGGGTGCTTAAACCTTACCAAGCGGTGGCCTGGGCTGCGTTTTTCAACGTCGCCGCGGTTCTAATTTTCCACCTCAAGGTCGCCAGCACTATTGGTAAAGGCATTGTGGACCCCGCGATTGTCGATCACTATGTAATTTTCGGGGCGCTAGTGGGTGCCTTAGCCTGGAATATCATCACTTGGTACTTTGGCATTCCCTCAAGCTCGTCCCACGCTCTCATTGGCGGCATGATCGGGTCGGCCGTAGCCAAATCAGGGACCGGTGTCTTAATCTCTAGCGGAATCATCAAAACCGCCTTATTCATTGTCATTTCACCCTCGCTTGGGTTCTTGCTTGGGGGCTTGATGATGCTCCTCGTCACCTGGATCTGTCGACACTCGACTCAATCCAAAACCGACAAATGGTTCAGACGACTTCAACTGGTCTCGTCTGGCCTGTACAGCCTTGGGCATGGCAGCAACGACGCTCAAAAGACGATGGGCATTATCTGGCTCATTTTGATTGCAGCGGGAACAACGACGCAAGATCACCTGCCCTCTTGGGTGATTTGGAGTTGTTACCTAGCCATCGGTCTGGGTACAATGTTTGGTGGTTGGCGCATTGTCAAAACCATGGGCCAAAAAATCACCAAGTTGCGTCCGGTTGGGGGCTTTTGTGCTGAGACAGGGGGTGCAATTACCTTGTTTCTGGCTTCAGGATTCGGCATTCCGGTTTCGACCACACACACCATAACCGGTGCGATTGTCGGCGTAGGCTCTTCCCAAAAATTCTCGGCGGTACGTTGGGGCTTGGCCAGCACGATTGTTTGGGCTTGGCTACTCACTATTCCGGCAGCGGCCACCATGGCGGCTATCTCCTGGTGGATAGGCAAGCAGTTTCTTTGATCCAATTCACCAAGTCGCCTGTGCGTACAGGCCTCTCGGTTTAATGAGCGCTCAGACTTCCGTGACAACGCCTTCGAAACAACTTTGGCTAGAACTACCCCCCATGTCGGAGACTGCCCCAGCTCGGCTCATGGTATTTTTCCACGGTGAAGGCTCGACCCCGGAAGAGTTCACACCTGTTGCGCTGTCCTGGCAGCTTAAGTTTCCAGGTGCGACAGTTTTGGTGATGCAAGGCCACCATGAGCGCACTCCAGGGCGCTGGGAGTGGTATGAAAGCCGTGGAGTCGGTGAGCAGAGGTTAGCGCGCCTACAAGAAGCCGCCAAGGTCATGGCCGTGCAGATACGAGACGCTCAAATTCAACAAGGTTTTTCAGGGGAGAGCACCATTCTTGTGGGCTTTTCGCAGGGCGCCAATTTACTGCTCGAAATCATACGTAGCCATGCGGAGCTTTGCGGCGTTGCCATTGGGTATTCAGGTCGCTTACTCAGGCCGATTCATGCCACCGAAGGCATCGCCACGCCCATTCATCTTATTCACGGCAGTTTGGATTCCTTGGTCCCCCTCGTTTACGCTAGACAAGCCTTTGATGGCCTAAGGGCCATTGGTGCCGACGTCACCCTCGATGTGATCGAGGATGGTAGCCATCACATTGATCAAGACATGATCATTTTGGGTACAACCAGAGCGATGCAATCGGTCTTCAAGCATCGTAAGCGTATGCGCATGAAAAGCCTTAACTAAGGCGCACATTGCCATACTATTTTGTCGAGAAAATTTACGCAGGCCTTTGAGCCCAAAGTAAGCAATTTTCCACAAAAAACATAAAAACTACCCGTCCGCAGGCCGGGAACGCGAATGGAACGCGCAAAACCTCACGTTTAGGCTTGGCGAAAAGTGCATGGTCACCGACGCTCTGAGCCTCGTTGAAATCAAATCATCACGGATGCCGCCATTAAATGTCGACCAGGCTTACATACAGTTCATCGACACTTTAAACAAATTTCGTATCACTCTGATTTTTATAGAAAAAATAATTGACCTCAGCCTGGCATGAAATTCGCTTGAATTAAATTCATGAAGAAAGCTCTCGTCATTTTTGCAGCCTCGTCGATGCTTGCCACCGGCGTAAGCCTCGCCTCCAATGTTTCTTTTGGCCAAAAACTAGCAGCGTTTTTGTCGGAAGCATTTGAATTCGTTGGACCTGTAAGTGGCTTGGTTCATGCACTGGTAAAACACAATGACGCGCCCAAAACGCCGGTCATTCCAAACTTTGAGGACGGATTATCGATCCCAAAATCCCTCGCTAATAGCGGCCCTCAGGGCGGCGCGGCGGGATCACTACGTGTGGCAGAGCTGGTAAGGTCTCCTTCGCTGTCTGTCACTCAGTACGAATCTGCAAAGTCCTCCAAGTTTATCGGCTCCGACAGCTATGCCATCCTTTCGCCTCATTCAATTGCCGGTAACAGCAATCGCATGGATGCGGGGTCCGTTGCTCGCGCGATTACTGAAAATGGCGAGAACACCGTTTTAGCGAATCTCGGCAAGAGCCTTCAGGGACGTTTTCAAGATTCAAGCCTGACTGCAGCAAGCCAAGATGTCTGGTCAAACCTGATGAGCAAGCCCGGCTTAGAGCCCACCAAGCTCGCGCTTGTGACCGAGCGAAGTAATAAGCAAGAAGACTCTGGCGCTAAAATTGCCCAATCGCTGACTGTTCAGGGCCTAACTCTAAATGCAGCCAGCACGGCGGCTAATATCCTTAATGAAGCCATTGCCTCTCAAGGCACGAGCGCTGAGGATAATGGAGGCCAAGCAACCGCGAGCCAAATCACACCTACGGTGCTCGCGCAAGTGGCCACAACGTCCCCCAGCACGAGCAAAGTGCCTACCCCCGGCGGACTTCCTCTTTTTCTGATTGGAATTGCCCTCATGGGCTTGGCAAAGCTACGTACCGGTCAAGTTACTGCGCAAAATACTAAGGCGTAGATAAAGGTTTTAAGCTTGGGAGAGCGTTGAGCGGGCCAACAGGCCCGTTTTTTTTTGCTCCAGCCGACAAAGGGCAGGCTTTTGATGTACAAAGACGGATCATGTAAAAAGCGATCTTTATGAGCACTCCAGAGTTTTTTGACCGGGAATACAACGCGCGGGCATCCATCTCGAA
>JANLRI010000571.1:0-15700 GCA_031361565.1 Betaproteobacteria bacterium
CGACTGCGCGTCAGCAAGCGTATGCCAAGAATGTTTTCGAGGACAGCAATGCGTTTGGACACCGCCGAAGGTTCAATGTGGGCCTGCAAGGCCGCTTGCTTGATGTTTTGGTGTTCGCCCACGGCAAGCAATAACCTGAGCGTTTTAAGATCCAGATCTTTCATGCGGCCTCGTTGCCATCAATGCTTCCCAACGGGAATCTTTAAGCTTCCATAATATCATTATGGTTCCATGACGGAATCTCTATAAAGTTTCAATCTGTATTGATAGAATTCCTTTATAGCCTACAGAAAAAGCGCAATAACGTGACCGAAACTACCCAAAAGAAAGTCATCATTCGCGAAGTCGGCCTGCGTGACGGGCTGCAAAGTATTGCCACCGTCATGCCCACCGAGCGCAAATGCGAATGGGTCCGCGCGGCTTGGTCTGCAGGTCAGCGTGAAATTGAAGTGGGTTCGTTTGTACCCGCCAAGCTCATGCCTCAACTGGCCGATACCGCGCAGGTACTGTGTTTCGCCAAAACCTTGCCCGGTCTGTTCGCCTCCGTACTCGTGCCCAATTTCCGGGGTGCCGAGCGTGCGCTCGAAGACCAGGCCGACCTGATGATTTTGCCGCTCTCCGCCAGCCATGCTCATAGCCTCGCCAATCTGCGCAAAACGCCCGATGAAATCGTTGCAGAAATGTCGCGCATCCGCGCCATGCGCGACGCTTCAGGCAGCAAAACCTTGCTTGAGGGCGGCGTGGGCACCGCCTTCGGCTGCACGCTTCAGGGCGAAGTCAAAACCAGCGAAGTCCTGCGACTGCTCCAGGCCTTACTGGATGCCGGAGCGGATCGCGTGAGCTTGGCTGATACCGTTGGCTATGCCGATCCGGGGTCGGTCAGCGCACTGTTCGAACAAGCCCTCAAGATTGCCGGTGATCGTTTCTGGTGTGGACATTTTCATGACACTCGCGGACTGGCTCTGGCCAATTCATGGGCAGCCTTGCAACTTGGCGTGACCCGCTTCGATGCCTCCCTGGCGGGCATCGGTGGCTGCCCTCACGCCCCCGGCGCGAGCGGCAATACTTCAACTGAAGATCTGGCCTTTATGATCGCTGCGGCGGGGTATGACACTGGCCTCGATCTTGAGGCCATGCTGGCGCTGCGCGCTCAAATCGTCAATTGGCTTCCTGGCGAAGCCTCCCATGGCGCACTGTGGCGCGCCGGCCTGCCTAAAACCTATACTCGCCTCAGGTAAAACAGCAATCAGCCACCAATAAGACAGCAATGCACATCAACACAAACGCCTATCAAGATCAGGATCGTCCCTTGCCTCTGGAAGGGATCCGAGTGATCGAGTTTACCCACATGGTGATGGGGCCCACCTGCGGCATGATTCTCGCGGATTTGGGTGCCGAAGTCATCAAGATTGAACCTCCGGATGGCGACAAAACACGCAAGCTGCCAGGTTTGGGCATTGGTTTTTTTAGAAGCTTTAATCGCAACAAGAAAAGCGTCGCGCTCGATCTTAATACGCCCGAAGGTCTGGCCACTGTCATCAAACTGATCGGCACTTGCGACGCCATGATCGAGAACTTTCGCCCTGGCCTGATGGATAAGCTCGGCCTGGGCTATGAGGCCATCAGCAAGCGTTATCCCTCACTGATTTACGTGTCACACAAAGGCTTCTTGCCCGGCCCTTACGACAAGCGCTTGGCGCTCGACGAAGTAGTGCAAAACATGGCCGGCCTGACTTACATGACCGGGCCGAAGGGCAGGCCTTTGCGTGCAGGTTCTTCGGTCAATGACATCATGGGCGGCATGTTCGGTGCCATTGGCGTGCTCGCCGCCTTACATGAGCGACAACGCACTAAACAAGGCCAAGAGATTCAAAGTGCCTTGTTCGAAAACTGTTGCCTGCTCGCCTCCCAACACATGCAGCAATTTCAGATGACGGGTGAAATTCCACCTCCCTTTCCCACACGCATATCCGCATGGAGCGTGTATGACGTTTTTACTTTGGCCGATGACACGCAGTTGTTTATTGGCGCGGTGAGCGACAAGCAGTTCCTGAGCCTGTGCAAACTGATCGAACGCCCCGATCTGGCGACCGACCCGGCGCTGGCCACCAATGCGCAACGCGTGGCGGTGCGGCCTCAGTTACTCGCGTGGCTGGGCGAGACCTTGCAACGTCATCATATTGATACGCTGATGCCCAGACTTGAAGCGGCAGGTATCCCCTACGCGGCCATCGTCCGGCCTGATCAATTGGTTGACGATCCTCACCTCAAAGCCAGCGGCGGCCTGGTACCCATGGAGACCGGCGACGGAGGTACCACCCAAGTGGTCCTCCTGCCTTTGTTGATGGGCGGTCGGCGTCCTGGCGTGCGCAGCGCACTTGCTAGAATCGGCGAGCACACGCAAGAAATACTGGCTCGTCTAAAATAATTTATCCGGAGACCATGCCCATGATCGAGCACGAACACAAGCACATACACAAGCACAGACGCCACGACCTAAATGACACCCAGCGACGTCACTGGTTAAAAGGCGCTGTAGCCATCGCCCTGCCCGGCTTGATCGCGCAAGCACGTGCGCAGACCTCGGGCACACCCTTGCGCGTGATCCTGCCCTTTGGTGCGGGCTCGGGTGTCGACACCATCATGCGTGCCACGCAGGGCGCTTTAATGAAAGCCTTGGGCGGTCAGGCCGTGGTGCTGGAAAATCTGCCTGGGGCTGGCGGCATTTCAGGCACACAGGCCATCGTCCGCGCAAAGCCAGATGGCAACACCATCGGCATCGTGTCCAACAATCACGCCGTCAACCCGGCGGTGTACAAGCGCATGCCCTACGACGGGCTGACCGACATCACACCCATTTCGGTCCTGGGCGGCTCGCCTTTTTTGTTTGTCGTCAACCCTGCCAAGATCGCGGCGAGAACTGCCGCAGAACTTCAGGCCTTGCTGAAATCCAAGCCCGGCGAATTCAACTATGCGTCCTCGGGCAATGGCACCATCATTCACCTGGCCGGCGAAATGGTCGTCGACGCGCTTGGAGCGCAGGTCAGGCACATCCCCTACAAGGGGGTTGGACATCAAATCACAGACATGATTGCCGGACACGTAGAGATGGGCGTCGTGGCCGCACCAGCCGTTATGGCGCATATCAAGAGTGGCACTTTGCACGCTATTGGCGTCACTGGTTATGATCGCGCCGCTTCCTTCCCCTATCTGAAAACCTTTGCTGAGCAAGGGTTCAAAGACATCAATATCTCGGGTTGGTTTGCCGCCGTTGGCCCTGCGGACATGACCCAAGATCAAGTCAAGCGGGTTCACGATGCGTTAACAGCGGCGTTCAAGGATCCCGAGGTCAGTGCCGCGATGGCCAGACAAGGCAATACGATCAATCCCGGCACACCGATTGAGGCCTTGATGTTCATGCGCGCAGAGCAAGCGCGTCTAACCTTGTTGGCCAAAAAAGCCGATATCAAATTAGACTGAAGCGAAATCCAATCTGAAGAGACAAACAAGGTGAGAAGCTTGAAGCAAGTGAATCGTTTGAAATGGTGTTGGGTGGTGAGCTTGAGTTTCGTCACAGCCTCGCCTGGTGCCGCACAAGCTGCCTCTGAGGCCACGATAGGTGCGGCACTCCCCTGCGGGCAATTGAAAGGCATCGTTATTCCCGACTCGACGATCAATGTCGATCAAATGCAGGATGCAGTGGCAGCAGATGGCATGCGTCATCTGAGCGATACCGCCTTCTGGACCAATTTGACGACGTTTTTCAATCGTGGGAGCAAATTGATTTTCTTTCACGGCTGCGGTGACCCCTGGTTTTCTGCGCTAGATACCGTCGACTACTATGAGCGCATGGCACAGGCCTCTGGCGGCATGGAGAAAGTGCATGCGCAATCCAGCAGGCTCTTCGCGGTTCCGGGAATGGGGCATTGCACTAGCGGAAATACGCTGGACCGATTCGACCTGCTGGGTGCGCTGGTCAATTGGGTCGAAGACGGCAAAGCCCCCGACGCCGTAACGGCTACCGGCCCCGCCTTCCCAGGTCGCAGTCGCCCACTGTGCGCTTGGCCTCGTTATGCGCATTACACTGGACGAGGCAATACGATGGAGGCGAGCAATTTCGAGTGTCGTTAGTCTTGCGAAGATCGGTATTTTAAACGGCCTGTTTTGCAACTCTGTGGCTCAATGACTAAGAAAAAGTCATCAGTAGGTGCCCCTCGAAAGCTTGGTCGCTGAAGTGCCCGGCTCTAATAAACTCTCATCCTAGCAGGGATTTGCCACATTTGATCATTGTAGGCGTATAATTATGTCTAGAATAGACAGAATTGAGGGCTCTATGAAATCCGTCTGGCAGGTGCAGGAAGCAAAAAACCGGTTTAGTGAGATCATTGAAACGGCGATCTCGGATGGCCCTCAAGTGGTTACGCATCATGGCAAAGCCGTCGTAAAAATTGTGGCCCTTACGCCTAGAGAGATCTCTGCTGCCGCTGGGGACGACGACTTTTTCCTGCATTTAATGAATGCACCGAAGGTTGGCGATTTACAGCTTCCAACGCGTAAAAGTAGAAAGTATCAGATTGACTTGGGTGTTTAATGTCACTCTGGTTGCTCGACACTTGCGTTTTATCGGAGCTAGTAAAAAAGAAGCCCGAGCCTCGGGTGATTGAATGGTTGCGTAGGAACGCACGCGAATCTGCCATTTGTGTAGTTTCTGTTGGAGAAATTCAATATGGAATTGAACGTCTAGATATCGGCCGAAACCGAAACCGATTGCAGGCTTGGTTAGATGAAACCCGAGTGAACTATAAGGCTCGAACTTTAGTCTCTAATGACGCGGTGTGGATCGCGTGGGGACGGCTGAAGTTTGAGGCAGAGCATTTGGGGCGGCCTCAGGAGGATTTGGATTTACTCATTGCTTCCGTGGCAAAAGTTCATCAGTTGATTCTTGTTACACGAAACACGAAACACTTTCTCGACACCGGAATTGGACTGATCAATCCTTGGGATCTCGCTTAGCGATACTTGGGTGGATTGCCTGGCGTCTTCTAGAGCCATCCCAAGCAGAAGTGGTCCCGCAAATTTGAACAAGTCGATAAGTGGAAATTCCGAGCAAGTCGCTGGGCTTAAAATGGCTTGGCAAGAAGGAGTTTTCGATGGTCAAGAAATCAGCGCGCCGGACCAGGCGCACTCACAACCCGGCGTTTAAGGCGAAGGTGGCTCTGGCCGCTTTGCGCGAAGATAAGACATTGGCGGAGTTGTGTAAGCAGTTTGAGCTTCACCCTCAGCAGATCACGGAGTGGAAGCGCGAATTGTTGGAGAACGCCGCTGCGGCGTTTGAACGACTGCGGCGAGCGAGCCTACGGTTGATGTGATACCGCTCCACGCCAAGATCGGCCAGTTGACCTTGGAGAACGATTTTTTAGAGAGCGCGCTCACCAAGGCGGGATTGCTGAGCGCAAAGCGATGATTAACCGATCTCATAAGCTTGCGGTGAGCCATCAGGCGCGCCTGCTGGGGATAAGCCGGGGCAGCGCGTATTACGTGCCCCGTGGGGTCAGCGAGAGTGATCTCGCGTTGATGCGCCAGATTGATGAGTTACATTTGAAGCACCCCTTTATGGGTGCTCGGATGTTGCGCGATCAGTTGGCCTTGCAGGGTGCGAAGGTGGGCCGTCGCCACGTCAGAACATTGATGCTGCGCATGGGGCTAAGCGCCTTGGCCCCTCAGCCTGGAACCAGCAAACGTCAGCCCGGCCACAAGATCTACCCGTACCTGCTGCGTCACCTCGCCATCAACCGATCCAATCGAGTCTGGGCCATGGACACCAGCTACATTCCGATGCGCAAAGGCTTCGTCGACCTGATCGCCGTGGTCGATGTGTTTAGTCGCCGGGTGTTAGCTCACAAGGTGGCAATCACGCTGGAGGCTTGCCACGCCAAGGAAGTGCTTGAAATGGCGATCCTCAAGTACGGCGCGCCCGCCATCGTCAATACCGACCAAGGCAGCCAGTTCACTGCTGAAGAGTTTACGGATGCAGTCCTGGGCGCAGGATGTCAGCTATCGATGGACGGCAAAGGGGCATGGCGCGACAACGTGTTCGTTGAACGCTTATGGCGAAGCGTGAAATCCGAGCGGGTTTACTTGAAGGCTTATGACACCCCAGCAGATGCGCGTGCCGACATCGCTGACTACATGCACTGGTACAACTCAGGAAGGCCTCACAGCAGCTTGGAACAACAAACGCCAGATGCCGCTTACTTCAAAGGCTTGCCTCAACTCAAATCAGTCGCGTAAGATGTTCCCCAATCCCGAATCATTAACCCGCTCGGCATTCCACTTATAAATCGAGAATCGCTGTTCAAACAACCGGGGCCACTTCTCTCAAGGCACTCCCTAACGGTCGTGTCCTTTCGCGCAGGCCGCCGATTCGCTTGCAAGCGAATCGCTTCGAATCCCCCGCGCACAAGCCACAGGGCTTGTGCTCTCCTTCACCAAAAAGAAAATGCCCGCTTACGCGGGCACTTATCTTTTTGGCGGGAGGGGGCAGTCACATCATGGCCGCTAGCCCGCATGTTGATTAGATCTACAAAAACGATTTGGACGAAGTACCCCCATATGTACCCCCAACAGATTTCCTTCCTCAACGAGGTTGCCAATTTGTGTTCAGGTTAGCAAATCCGTCACCGTGTGTCGGATCAGCGAGACACTAAATATTTCCACTCCCTTACTTATAAAGGCTTAAGCTTGCCGGCTACCTCAACAACTAAAACAGGAAATGCCAAATGAAAAATCTACTGTTGGCGATTGGTGTCGCTTTATCATTAATCACCGCTCCGGTCCTTGCTCACTCTGGCGGCACTGACAGACAAGGTTGCCATGTTGACCACCAAACTGGTGTGCGTCATTGCCATTGACTGGACGTAAAGCATAACGCGAGGGTCACTATCGATTCATCGCAACAGAAGGCCGGTCAAATGTCCAAAGCTTTCCGACATTAGACCGGGCACATCCCCTCTTCATAGAGTCAGTTATCCGGACCGACCGGAAATTGCCATCAGGCAATGGGTAATCCAAAAGTCATGCCATTGGGCATGGGATCGACCAGCCATATCGCGAACATTTAGACGGAATTTGAGCGCTATCGACTCGCCCGTCTCCGTGCCAGCATCAAAACCCCGAGACTCGCTCCAATCAACGGAAATGTGCCCGGAGCGGGAATCGTTGACCTGTCGACCTGCCAGAAGCCAGCCAAAGACCGTTGACACCCTCCAAAGCACTGGTCGCCACCGCTGCGAGCCGATCCAGAAGCCGATCCAGTAAGAAAATCAACACTGGAGGGCCCCTGAGTAACAATGTCAAAATGGAGCACTGAGGCGGTCACAACTTCGCCTTGAAAGCTGAAACTCGCGCTAAAACTACCAACACGCATTTGGAAGTTTGGATTAAATCCGCCGGTTACGGGGACTCCACTCGCGTTCGGCGCAAAGAAACTAAACCCGAGTACTGGGATTGCTGACGGATTGGCTAAATCACAAAAACTAAAGTTGCATGTAACACTGTAGGAAATCGCACCCGTGCGCCATGCGGGTGTTGCAAACTCGATGCGCGCGGTTATCGACGGGACTAAAGGTTCAGCATCTAAAGTACTCACCCAGTTGTAAACTACCCCGGCCTGAGAAACCGAGGCGAAAAGTGAAAAAGCCACCGCTGCAAATTTTGATACCAATGCTTTCATGCCTACTCCAAATTGAAAGTTTGAGCGGTCGGACCACTTGTCGCGACCGATGAGTTAGCCGCCAAAGAAAAGGCACTCGTATAAAAGTGCAGATCGACAGAGCTAATGAACCTTATAGCAGTTCCTGCTTCCCAAATGTTCAATTCGAACGACCATCCTCCTCTGTTTGGATGAGCCTCTGACTTGTTTTGACAAAAATAAATGTTATCTTTGTGTCGGCTTCAAAGTTTCGCCAACAAGAATTTTAGTTATTGACGCACCGAAACTGACAAAGTTGCTCCCCGCGCGCGACTCTCTGTTAATTCATGGCCATTTAGTGGCTCGATCCGAGTTCCCGTGCGACTCACAATCAAAACATCTCAATGTCTCGTCACTCGGTCAGGCCCATTTGCCGAAGGTAAGGACCGGCCATCCGTTCAAGCAACTCATCGCGCATCATCTCAAAGGCAACTAGACGCCCTGTAAGCCGCGAATGGGTCTTGTGCGTCATTCCCTTTGGCCGCTTCCAATGTGGGCCTAGACGGGCTTCTATTCGCTGTGCCTTGCGCCATGTCCGGTCATGGGCATCTTCACTTTGCGATGAATAGGCAACTTTCTGGCATATCCGACAGGCAAAGCGTCGAAACCGCAAATAAATCACTCCTGCCCGATTACCGCACTCAGGACACTCAAACCAGAATCGCCAGCCGCCAAAATGGCAGCGGGTTTTCACCAATCTGATCAGAGTCGAACTGCCAGCAGGATCAGGGTCATCACTGAAACGATATACAAACTTCAACAGTGCGCCAGCCGATACCTGGACCGTCATGCCCGCCACCTGCTCGCCATTGGCTAGCCATCGCCAAGTAAACGCGCAATCAGATTGAATCTTGCCCTGCCTGTGCCAATCGGTCACGCTCACCCGACATAGCTGTCCAGCCTTAGCACGATATGCGGGCCGTCCTGCGCCCAATCTAGCTCCACCTGTACCCATTTTTCCATCCTTAAGGATTAAGACCTTTGGCCTAGGCTATTTTAGTTATTGAACAATGCACGCAAAACGATAACAATTACCGACTGTGAAGCCTTTCGACCATCACGATCAAATTAGCCAGAAAGCCGCCCCAAGGACTTTTAGACGAACTTGCTGCCAAGCGTCGGATAGCGACCAAAGGCAATAAGGCAGGCCGCGTGCCAAAAACAAAGCCCAGACCGTCAAAGCCACAGATTCCGAAATCATTAGGCTAGTCGCCCATTTTTCGTGTGTTTAATGAATCTAGTTGCTTTTGAGAATAAGCACTCCCATAGCTAGGGGCCAATGCACCGGGCAAGCCGGTGTAGATGGTATTTCTAAATACGCACCGTGAGACGGGGTAGGCGAAGGCCAAAAACTCATTGGATAGACCCGTGCGCCGGTGTAGTGGGCGATCTCCTTACACCGTGACACGGTGCTATGAGGGGTCTCACTACACCGCCAGACGGATTAATCGAAGTGCCGTGATAGCCCCCTGTCCGGTAGTGTTTAACGTAAATATCCAACCCTTCCGCCCGATCAAGCGCCAACCAGCCCAAGGCGAACCATGCCGCCTTGTTTGGTCTCGCTCCCTTGCGGGTCTCGATCAATAGGCCAGCGGCCAAGAGTTCCTTCAAAGCGCGTGAGATCGTTTCGTTAGATGTCCAGCCTAAGGGCTTCAAATACTTGGCACAGGCCACCAAGCGCCCATTGTTGGAGCCGCTGTACTGCAAAGCGATCTACAACAACAAAGAGCGCGCCCTGTGGCCCAATCCTCGATACCCTGAACTCGTCAAGACGATATGCGGCAACCTCAAGAACCGAGTACCGTCCGACTTTTCACGATTGCGCTTAAAGCTCTTGCTCATGCCGCGCATCGATTTTGGTTGCCAACTGATCTTTCAACATTTCAATCAGCTCCCATTTTCGAGATGGATCATCGCCACAAAACAAAATGGGAAGGCCAGCAGCGGCGCAGCGATCAAAGAGCCAGTAGATTTTCCAATCAGTATCATTCATGATCGGCCTCGCTCATCAAGACATATTGGCCCACCCGATGCGTTTCGCCAGCTTCTGTAGTCACCGTTTGACGGTGGGTCAGGATCACATAGCCGTCATCCCGCAATTCCCGAACTCGAGAAGGAACCCAGTAAATATCTAGGTACCTCATCCCCTCATAGGTGGTCACCGGAAAGAGCCTTAAAGCCTCAAGAAGCCGTTGACATTGCGCTTTGGCTGAATGGCCTTTAAACTGGCATCGGATTGATTCAAGGGCCGCTTTCATTTTCGGGGAGGTGGCCCATATTTTTTCGTTCATGGCCTCACCCCTACACTTTTGCCTGAGATTTCAAGAAATCGTCCAGTTGGACGACGTCGAAGAGAGTGATTCTTGGTCCAGCTTTAAAGGGTCTGGGGAACCCTTCGCGGTTTTTCACCCAATTCCAAAGCGTTGATCTTGAAATTCCATACCGCTCGCAGACTCGGTTTGGCCTGAGAAAAAGGCAATTTCGCGGGAGATTAGATTTTCGAATATTCATGCTGGTACCGTTCTAAAGGGGCTTTGCTGGAATTAGCTGGCCTTCCCTAGACGATATTGATTCGAACCCTCCTTTCATAGGTGACGCTAGTAGTAGCGTAAGGAAGCTACTAGCACGATTGTCGCTAAATCGCGAAACTCGTCGCCACGATGTCGAAATGAAAGGCAGCTAAGTGCTTTTCAAAATCGATTTTCCCCATTCCCTGCACCATTTCTTGACCGTGTCCGGGTTTTTGAGGACGTGGAAATCTTTAAGCATCGCGTTTGCAAACCCCGTTTTACCCTGATAATCGGCGGGGTTGTTTTGCCATATGCGCCATTCCGCCATCACGTCTTGCTTTGCTTGTGTCTTTGGACTTCGTTCAGCTTTGGTTTTACCGCCCTTCGAAGTTATCTTGAAAAAGGCCCGGGCGGCAACTCGTTCGTTGCGATCTGCAAAAGTAAAAAACTCCTCACAGACTCTAAGCGAATAGCCGACGTCAATACACTGAGGCGGGTTGCTGTTCTCCCCCATAGTTGCAACCCGTTCAAGAATTTCGAAGATCGCGAAGCTTGCAAAATTGGCCAATTGACCACCCCCAAGCATCGTATCGACCTCAGGCCAAATCCGAGCGAAAGTCAAGACGATCAGTAAGCGATCAATTAGCATCTCTTCAGCGTACACCGACGAGAGCGATGCGTAGGCTCTCCATTTAAATGGTTTCCCGACCTCGCGTTCATATCTCGCATTTATCTCTTTCACATAATGAATCGACGGACGCACTAATTCAGTTAGGCAAAAGTTCAGTTGATCAACGAACATCGCTTCTTCAAACGGTTTGGATGGGTCTTTTTCCTGAAAATACCGACTGAGATGTTTGAAAGCTTGATGCCCGGCAGCCAACAATTGAGTGGATATGTAGCACCGTCTATTCACGTCAAGAATCCCACCTAACAAAGGTGCGGGAGCCTTTTCAAAGAAGCTCAACTCGACCGACAGATTCTTGATAGTCATGGCAATACCTCAAATTGCGCCCGATCTGGGTGCCACGCCAGCCTGTCGGGGAAGCAGGTTTTCGCCCCTTCGGGCTAGGCACGGCAATTCGTTTTCTAACCGGCTTTCTTAAACTTGCCTGAAATCACTTTGCCACCAACACCAGAGTCCAAGTAATCGGACCGATGCTGCATCATCTTTGCCCGCTCCCTGAGGTACTTAGCATAGTTATAGGCTGCGCTCACCTCGTCGCGCTCTTGGTGCGCGAGTTGAATCTCGATAGGCTCATGCCTGAAGCCCTGCTCATGCAAAGCCGTAGATGCAACACCTCTAAACCCGTGACCGGTCATGCGACCTTTGTAACCCATGCGCTTGAGCGCACCAAGCAAAGTGTTATTACTCATGGGCTTTTCATGATCGCGCTCGCCCGGAAACAAAAAAACACTGGTCGAGGTTACTAGCTGCAATACCCGCAAGGTTTCAAGCACCTGAGCCGACAGCGGCACGATATGTGGGGTCCGCATCTTCATGCGTTCGGCGGGAATCGTCCATCTTGCGCCCGCGAAATCAAACTCCTCCCACCGGGCATGGATCAATTCAGAGGTACGAACGAACGTATTTGCCATGATCTTGAGCGCCAAACGGGTAGCGGGCGCGCCTTGCTAGGCTTCGATTCGGCGTAGCAGTTCGGGCAATTCCTTAACGTCAATCCGGGCAAAGTTGACCACCTTGCGGGAGCCTAGAATGTCGGAAGGGCGAATATCCGCGACAGGGTTTCGACTGCATAGGCCATGAGCGATGGCGTACCGGAAAATCTGCCCGCAAGTTTGAAGCGAGCGTTTTGCAATATCTAAAGCACCCCGGCCTTCAATTTTCTTGACCATCATCACTAAATCGGGCGATTGCAATTCAGAAATCGGACGGGAACCTATTGCGGGGAAGACGTCTAACTCCAGACGACGGATCATATAATCCACATAGTGGGCCGATTTATCGCCCTTCCACTTCGTCCACCACGCCCGGGCGATGGATTGGAAGGATTGCTCCAAGGCAAGCGATTTGGCCTTTCTAGTGGCCTTGCGTGCCACCATGGGGTCAACCTCGCCCCTTAGCTGTTTGCGTGCAGCGTCGCGGGCATCTCTGGCTTCGCTAAGGCTTACCTCGGGATAGGTTCCCAAGGCCATCAATTCTTCACGGCCTGAAATGCGGTACTTCCAGCGCCATAACTTCGAGCCGTTCGGATTGATCAGAAGTAGAGCCCTTTGTCATCACCCTTCTTAAAAGATTTGGCTTTGGGCTTGACGTTCTGGACCTCCGTTTTAGTGAGCGCCATAAAACACTGGCTTCCCTGTTTTCGGACAAGTACCCCCACGGTTTTGCCTCGATACCCCCAACCTTACCCCCAAAGCGCATCGGATTGCAATACATTTTATTGGACGGTAAAAAACAAGAAAGCCCCGTGGTTAGGGGCTTTCAGGGGTGTTTTATAGTCTTTATCGGACGGTAAAATACCTAGTTCTGGCGGAGGAGGGGGGATTCGAACCCCCGGAAGGCTTGCGCCTTCGCCTGATTTCGAGTCAGGTACATTCAACCACTCTGCCACCCCTCCTGGATACATGTGTTGAGCACGCGATTATAGTGCATCGACCTCATTGCACCCGTGTGAGCCGACAATCATGCCAGGGACAACTTGGTTAGGCCTCCCATGAACGGCCGCAAAACTTCAGGAATATCCACGCTGCCGTCGGCGTTTTGGAAGTTTTCCAGGACGGCAACCAGGGTTCGACCGACGGCTAAGCCTGAGCCATTGAGTGTATGGACCAGCTCGGGCTTGCCCTGCCCGCTTTTGAACCTGGCTTGCATTCGGCGGGCTTGAAAGTCTTCGCAATTGCTGATCGAGGAGATTTCTCGGTAGGTGTTTTGCGCGGGCAGCCAAACCTCCAAGTCGTAGGTTTTGGCGGCACCAAAGCCCATGTCACCGGTACACAGCAACATCGTTCTAAATGGCAGTCCCAGGTTCTTGAGGATGGTCTCGGCGTGTCCTACCATTTGCTCGTGTGCTGCGTCGGATTGCTCGGGATGGGTAATTTGCACCATCTCCACTTTGTCGAACTGATGCTGGCGGATCATGCCTCGGGTGTCGCGGCCATACGAGCCCGCCTCTGAGCGAAAGCATGGCGTATGGGCGGTGAGCTTGATGGGGAGCTTGGCCTCATCTACGATTTCGCCTCGAACCAAATTGGTGAGCGACACTTCCGAGGTGGGGATTAAATAGAGTGCCTCGCCCTCGCCTTCTTGCCCACCTTTTTTAGCGGCAAACAGGTCTTCCTCAAACTTTGGAAGCTGACCGGTGCCACGCAGTGTTTCGGCGTTGACGATATAGGGGGTGTAACACTCGGTGTAGCCGTGTTGGTCGGTCTGGGTGTTGAGCATGTACTGCGCTAGCGCGCGGTGCAGTCGTGCGATACCGGCGCGCATCACAGTGAAACGCGAGCCGGTCAATTTGATGCCGGCCTCAAAGTCCAGGCCTAATGGGGTACCGATATCGACATGGTCTTTAGGAGCGAAGCTCATTGCACGTGGCTCACCCCAGCGTCTGACTTCGACGTTTTGGTCCGCGTCCATACCCTTGGGAACACTCGCGTGCGGCAGGTTGGGCAGGCCAATCAAAAAGGCTTGCATTTCGCTTTGAACCGCTTCGTTCTGTGCTGAGGCTTGCGCCAATTGCTCGCCCAAGCCCTGCACCTGCGCCATTACCTCCGAGGCATCTTGACCCTTACCTTTGAGTTGACCAATTTGCTTGGAGAGCGCATTGCGCTGGGCTTGCAGGGTTTCACTGCGCACCTGCAGCTCTTTGCGCTGAGCTTCGAGAGCTTGGAAGGCAGGTACATCGAGCGCAAAGTTGCGAGCCGCCAGGCGCTCAGCCACGTGGGCAATGTCTTTTCGTAATAGATTGAGATCAAGCATGATGAGTTTCTAAAGGAATATTGAATTGTACCGAGAGCAAGGTTTAGGCCTTACGACGTCGTAAGCTCTCAAGCTTTTCGCGAATCTTAATTTCCAGACCGCGATCAGTCGGCTCATAGAAGCGCGCCGACATGCCCTCTGGAAAATAATTCTCGCCAGGGACATAGGCATCCTTTTCGTCATGAGCGTAACGATAGCCCTTACCGTGCCCAAGCTCTTTCATCAGCTTAGTGGGCGCATTACGAAGGTGAAAAGGCACGGGCGCCGAACCATGGTTCTTCACGAAGGCTTTGGCTTGATTGTAGGCCGTATAAGAGGCATTTGATTTTGCTGCGACCGCTAGGTAGAGCACGGCATTGCCGAGCGCCAATTCGCCCTCGGGTGAGCCAAGGCGCTCGTAGGTTTCTGCCGCGTCAAGGCACAACCTGAGCGCGCGCGGATCTGCCAAACCGATATCTTCAGTCGCCATACGCACAATGCGCCGCGCCAAATAGCGCGGGTCGGCCCCGCCGTCTAACATGCGGCAAAACCAATACAGCGAGGCGTCGGGATCGGAGCCGCGCACCGATTTATGAAGTGCACTAATTTGATCGTAAAAGGCATCGCCGCCTTTATCGAAGCGACGCCAGGAGTTTGCGAGAGTTTGGCTCAGCCACACCGCGTCGACTTGCCCACGGCCCGTCGCGCGCGCGGCCTGCACGGCGATCTCTACGCTATTGATGAGCCGTCGCGCATCACCATCGGCCCAGCCCAGGAGTTCGAGCCTGGCGTCTTCCTCAAAGGTGATCGGCTGTGCACTTGGCTCTGCTGCAGCCATCGCTCGCAGGCTGCGCTCCAACACTTGGCCCAGCTCCGGCTCACTTAAGGCCTGTAAAACGTACACACGAGCTCGCGATAAAAGCGCCGAGTTCACTTCAAAGGAGGGGTTCTCGGTGGTTGCGCCAACGAAGTAAAATAGGCCACTTTCCACAAAAGGCAAAAATGCGTCCTGCTGTGCCTTATTGAAGCGATGCACTTCATCGACAAACAACAAACTGCTTTGCCCGAGCAATTTGGACGACTCTGCCGCAGCCACCGCCTCGCGAATTTCCTTAACACCTCCCAAAACCGCCGAGATCGACAGGAGTTCGCAGCCAAAGCCCTCAGCCATCAGTCGCGCCAGGGTGGTCTTGCCAACCCCAGGAGGCCCCCAAAGAATCATCGAATGAGCCTGATGGCTCTCAAAGGCGACGCGCAGGGGCATGCCCGCGCCCAGTAAATGTTGTTGCCCGATCACCTCATCGAGATGTTTGGGGCGTAGGCGTTCTGCCAGAGGAATCGTCATGCGTGCCGAGGGAAGGTTAGGAATAGTCATTTTTCCGGGGAGATTCGACCCCTTTGAGGCCGACGGTCTTGCGACTCAGCTAAAATCTTCTCATATCTTGTCTATTACAAAATTAGAGTCCCTGTGCACGCTTTGTCCCGCTCGTTAATTGTCGCGTCTGTTTTGATTGTCTCATT
>JANLRI010000053.1:0-10431 GCA_031361565.1 Betaproteobacteria bacterium
TGCACGACAGCAACCCGGGTTTCGTGGGCGGATTCGTTGATGAGAATTTCTTCTGCGGGCATTGCTCTTTAGTTCCTCAACTCAGTTTTCCGAGTGCTACCGACAGAAGTATTACAACCTAAGCAAGCGGGACGTCTCGTAAAGTGGAAGTCCCATGATACCGGAGTATGAGCCTTGAATATCTCGAATAAATCTCGCGGCGAGTCCTTGAATCGCATAAGCCCCCGCCTTGTCCAGGCCCTCTCCACTGACCAGGTAGCTATCGAGCGCTGCCCCGTCAAGTCGGGCAAACCGAACCCGGGACGCGCTCAAGAGGAGTTCAGTCTTGTCGTGATGATGAACGGCGACCGCCGTCAGCACGCGATGGGTTTTGCCTTGTAGTTGCTTAAGCATCCTGCGCGCATCGGCTAAATCGCTGGGTTTGCCATAAATCGTGCCACCCAGGGCTACCGTCGTATCGGCGGTGAGGATTGGCAGATCCGGCAGACCTCGATATAAGCGACAGGCTTGCGCCTGCTCCATTTTTGCAAGGGTGACTCTGGTCACATACTGGCTCGGACTTTCGCCCTGACGGGTTGCTTCAAGGGCCTCAGCCGCAACGGCATCGTCGGGTAACAACAGCTCAAAATCAATATTGATCTGTTGCAATAACTCTTGCCGCCGTGGGCTTTTGGACGCTAGGTAAATCTTCAATTCAGGGCAATCTTCAATTAAACACGGTTTTCAATCAAGCACGGTGATAAGGATGATTGGCCAAAATGCTCCAAGCCCGATACAGCTGCTCGGCCAGCACGATACGAACCAGGGGGTGAGGCAGGGTCAGTCTGGAGAGGCTGATCTTTTGAGCGCAGTCTTTTTTCAGAGGCGCGTGCAAGCCATCGGGGCCACCAATTAAGATCACGACGGGTTTTGCGTTTTCTCGCCAGCGCTGCAATTGTTCCGAGAGTTGAAGACTGTCCACGGCCAAGCCTTGCTCATCCAAAGCAACCAAGTGGGCATCCTTAGGTAGGGCTTCTCGAATCCGCTCGGCTTCCTTACTCATGTAGCGCTCGGCTTCGTCAATACTGATCTTTTTGTCGGTGCGCTTTTCGGCCTTAACCTCGAACCACTCGAGCTTAATGTCCGAGGGCAGACGTTGACCGTACTCTGTGCTGACCTGGTCGACCCAGGCGGGCATCTTGGTCCCAACCGCGATGACTTTGATGAGCACAGGGTCACTCGTCAGGTTTACAAGTACGCTTTGCTTTGCAGTGTATTTAGTTGACTGCTTATTTTTTCGCGACAGATTTTTTTGCGGGAACTGGTTTTAACGGGCTGGTCTTGGGAACGGCTTTCTTTGCGGCGATCTTCGTGACCGGGGCCTTTTTAGCCGCAGATTTCAACGGTGATTTTGCCCCCGATTTCGCGCCTGCCGCTTTGGCCGCAATTTTTCTCGGTTTGTCGGCGGCGGCTCGCCAAGGCAAGGTTTTCGCTGCTACCTTTTCTGCGCCCGTTGCACTGAAATCGGCTGTCTCAAGAGCGTTGCTACGAGGCTCGGCTTGCGCCTTGCGGGCCGTGCTCGAGGCAGGCTTTGAGGTGGGCGTGGAGGTGGGCGTGGAGGTGGGCTTCAAGGTGGGCTTCAAGGAGGCAACGCTTTCCTTGGTGGCTTTACTCTTGGTGGATTCGCCTTTTTCATAGGCCGGTTTCTTTGCGCTTGCTTTTCTGGCAATGGGAGTCTTGGCGCCTGCACTAGCGTCAGTGAGCGCAGGTTCTGCGACCGAGGCTGATCGCCGCGAAATATTCTTTTTCGTTGTTTTGTAGTCGATCGGGTACTCGCCCCAAAGCTCTTCAAGATTGTAGTAACTTCGGATCGTTGGCTGCATCACATGAACGACCATATCTCCCAGGTCGACCAGCACCCATTCTCCAGTTTCCTCGCCTTCAACTGAGATGACGTGACCACCAGCCTGCTTTACTTTATCGCGTACGTGGGCCGCTAAGGCGCGCGTTTGACGGTTCGAGGTGCCACTCACGATGGCCACCCGGTCGAAAAGACTGGTGAGCGGCATCGTATCGAACAGTTTGATGTCCTGAGCTTTGATGTCCTCAAGTGCGTCAATAACGATAGCTTGTAGGCTGTGAATATCCATAGTGCCCTTTAAGAGTAGAGGCCGAATTGTTCGACGTAGGCAGCCACAGTGGGGTGCAAGAGTTCGAGGCCGAGAGTGCGTTCGCTAGCCAGTAAGCCGCGAATTTGAGTGGAGGAGAGATGCACGGCTTGCATTCGGAAAGTGGTGATTTTACCCGCTGGCGTGTCCGGCAGGGCTTCCACCCCATATTCCTTCATAAAATGCTCCGCTTCCGGACTCAGTTGGTGGAGTAAAAACGGCAGGCGGGTGGTGACCGCGATATGGCAATATTGGAGCAAGTCATGGGGCCGATGCCAGGTGTGCAGGCGGGAAAACTGATCGCTACCCAGGATCAAACAAAGCTGATCTTGGTTGCCGTCCTGGCGCAGTGCCAGTAGGGTGTCAATAGTATAGGTAGGCGGGCCCCGATGAATCTCCTGGGGGTCGATCGTCCAGTGACAGGGCTGGGTCATGCCGGTATTGAGCTTTTCGCCCTCGGCCTGGAGGGCTAGGGTCAGCATGGTGAGCCTTTGCTGGCTGTTCGCCCTGGCATCTTGCTTTTGCCAAGAGCGGGCGACGGGGATCAGGCGGATCTCGTCCAGACGCAGGGCGATGGCCGCCGCACGGCCCAAAGCCAAATGACCAGGATGGACAGGATCAAAGCTGCCCCCGAGAAGACCAATTCGGCGGCGCGGGCGAGTGACGTGTTCCGTACTAAGGCCTTGCATTGATTTGCTGAGAGCCTATAGCCAGTCTCGAACCGGAAGAAAGTCTTGGTAAAGCCTTTCCTCCGCGCTTCCTATCTCGGGCGACCAGTCGTAGGCCCAGCGCGCCAAGGGTGGCATCGAAACCAGAATACTCTCGGTGCGCCCACCGGATTGAAGACCAAACAAGGTACCGCGATCAAACACCAGGTTGAACTCAACATAGCGCCCACGCCGGTAAAGCTGAAACTCGCGTTCTCGTTCCGTGTAGGGATGATTGGTGCGCCGCTGCGCAATCGGCAGATAGGCCTTTAAAAAGGAGTCGCCGACCGAGCGCGTCAGGGCAAAGCTTTGCTCGAACCCTAGCTCGTTTAAGTCATCATAAAAAATTCCACCGACACCGCGCGCTTCATTACGGTGCTTCAGAAAGAAATAGTCGTCGCACCACTTTTTAAAGCGGGGATAATATTGGCCGCCAAACGCTTGCAAAGCGTCTTTGCAGGATTGATGGAAGTGCTTGACATCCTCAAGTTCGGGGTAGAAGGGGGTGAGATCCGTTCCTCCGCCAAACCACCAGATATCCTGTCTTTTCTCGTCACCGCCCACGTCGCCCGCAAGTGCCAAGAAAAACCTGACGTTCAAATGAACGGTGGGTACATGGGGGTTTTTCGGATGCAAGACTAAGGACACGCCCATGGCCTGCCAGGCTCGGCCAGCAATTTCGGGATGAGCCGCAGCAGCCGAAGCGGGAAGGTTGTCGCCGTGGACATGCGAGAACAAGACGCCGGCGCGCTCGAATACTTTGCCGCCTTCCAGGACGCAACTTCTTCCTCCTCCACCCTGGGGGCGCAACCATTCATCTCGAATAAACGGGGTGCCGTCGAGAGCCTCAAGCGCGGTCACGATCTGGTTTTGAAGCTCCGTGAGGTAGGCCTTCACCGAATCGAGTTTGGTCAAGACTATTTGCCTTTACGTAAGCGTGTGGGCAGGGCTCGATGGCCGATATCGCGACGATATTGCATGCCTGCGAAACGAATCTTGTTGATCGCTTCATAGGCCACATCCTGAGCCATTTTTACAGAGTCTCCCATACCCGTCACACAAAGCACCCGGCCACCTGAGGTGACGATTTTGTCGCCTTCGAGCTTGGTTCCAGAATGAAACACCATGACATCGCCTCCGACCACGTTGCCTCGTTCCGGCAAGCCCAGAATGACATCGCCAATCTTGGGCTCGCCTGGGTAATTAGCGCTGGCTAAAACGACGCCAAGCGCCGTACGTCGGTCCCATTCTAACTCGACCTTATCGAGATTGCCGTCAATTGCCAGCTCCAGCGCAGTAGCGAAATCGCTCTTTAAGCGCGCCATGATCGGCTGGGTTTCCGGGTCGCCCAGGCGGCAATTGAACTCGACCGTTTTGACATCGCCTTTAGCGTCAATCATCAGCCCAGCATAAAGAAAACCAGTGTAGGGAATGCCATCGCTGGCCATGCCTTCCACGGTTGGGCGAATAATTTCCCGTAGCACCTTGGCATGCACGGCCGGACTCACCACGGGAGCGGGCGAGTATGCTCCCATGCCGCCCGTGTTCGGGCCCTGATCGCCATCTCTTAAGCGCTTATGATCTTGACTGGAGGCGAGCGGCAAGATGTTGCGCCCATCCACCATCACGATAAAACTCGCTTCCTCACCTTCGAGAAATTCTTCGATCACCACCCGCGCACCGGCATTGCCGAGTACTTTGCCGCCCAGCATATCGTCGAGGGCTTTGTGGGCGTCATCCAGGCTCATGGCCACTACCACGCCTTTTCCTGCGGCGAGTCCATCTGCCTTGATGACAATCGGCGCACCTTTCAGATCGACATAGGCGTGGGCAGCAGCAAGATCGGTAAAGGTTTGATAGTTGGCGGTCGGAATGCCATGGCGCTTCATAAACGCCTTGGCAAAATCTTTAGACGATTCGAGCTGAGCCGCGGCCTTAGTCGGTCCAAAAATCTTCAAGCCCTTTTCCCTGAAGTAATCCACGATGCCTTCGGCCAGGGGCGCCTCTGGACCTACGACGGTAATAGCAATGTCCTCGCGCGCAACAAATTCCGCCAGACTTTCAATCTTGCTGGTCGGAAAGCTGATCAAGTCGGGCTCTTTGGCCATGCCGCCGTTACCCGGGGCGACATAAATACTTTGGACTCTTCTCGACTGAGCCAAACGCCAAGCAAGCGCATGTTCACGTCCACCACTTCCAACCACAAGTATCTTCAAACCGAACTCACTTTCTTGATGTTTTTGTGCATAGTGACCTAAGCCGCGATCACAGCGCTGGTGAAAACCTCTTGCACATCATCGAGACTTTCCAGAGCATCAAGCAATTTTTGCATTCTTTCACCCTCATCGCCAGTCATCGCGATTTCATTTTCAGGTTTCATGAGGATTTCGGCGATTTCAGCCTTGAACCCCGCGGCCTCTAAAGCCTGTTTAAGCTTAGAAAAGTCCGGAGGAGCGCAAATAATTTCGATGCCGCCTTCCTCGTCGGTAATGACGTCTTGCGCACCTTGGTCAATGGCGAGTTCCATGAGCTTATCTTCAGGAGCGCCTGGGGCGAACAAAAACTGGCCGCAATGCTTGAACATAAAAGCGACGCTGCCATCGGTTCCCAGGTTGCCACCGTACTTGGAAAACGCGTGGCGCACGTCAGCCACGGTGCGGACGCGGTTATCGGTCATGCAATCGACGATCACGGCAGCACCAGAGATACCGTAGCCTTCGTAGCGAATTTCTTCGTAGTGGGCGCCGTCGAGGCCTCCCGCCCCTTTTGAGATGGCGCGTTGTACCGTGTCCTTGGGCATATTCCCATCGGAAGCCATGTCAATCGCCAGACGCAGGCGCGGGTTCATCCCCGGATCGCCGCCACCGAGTCGGGCCGCCACCGTAATTTCTTTGATGATTCGCGTAAAAAGCTTGCCGCGCTTGGCATCCGCGCGATCTTTTTTATGCTTGATATTGGCCCATTTGGAATGCCCAGCCATTCAGCTCCTCTCGTGGTTTCGATCCGTGTTTCTGTCGCTGCCACGATTTTAACATTTAGGGACGGGGCCTCAGCAGTGAGCCTGAACTCATCCATAATTGGCGCACTAAGAGATAATCGGGCCGAAAATATGAGCCAGCACCTTTGCGAAAGACGATCCAATGCCCACTGACCCCGCTTCCATCGCCGTTGCCCGCAGCAAGGATCGCGACCTTGCTCTCTTGCTGGGCCTGGCCAACCGCCATGGCTTGATCACGGGTGCAACCGGAACCGGCAAAACGGTCTCCTTGCAGGTGCTCGCTGAAGGCTTTTCGCGCGCCGGGGTGCCTGTATTTATGGCCGATGTTAAAGGTGATCTGACGGGGATCTCGCAAGCCGGGGAGATCGGGCCTAAGATGAAGCTGAGGCTCGAGCAATTGGGTTGGTCCGCACCCGAACTGGCTGCTTTTCCGGTCACGCTTTGGGACGTGTTTGGTGAAAAAGGCCATCCGCTCCGTGCCACGGTCAGCGACATGGGCCCGTTGTTACTGTCGCGCATGCTCGGTTTGAATGAAACCCAGGAAGGCGTTTTGCATCTCGTGTTCAAGATCGCGGACGAACAGGGCATGCTGCTCCTAGACGCCAAAGATCTGCGCGCCATGCTGCAATATGTGGGCGACAATGCCAAACAATTTACGACTGAATACGGCAACATCTCGGCCGCGTCGGTGGGATCGATCCAGCGTGGCCTGATGGTGCTCGATCAACAGGGGGCCGATCAGTTTTTCGGCGAACCCATGCTGAACATCGACGACTTGATGCAAACGGATGCGCAAGGCCGTGGCATTGTCAATGTGCTGAGCGCTGATCGCCTGCTCAATGCGCCCCGTCTATATGGCTCCTTCTTGCTGTGGTTGCTCTCCGATCTCTTTGAACATTTACCGGAGGTGGGTGATCGAGATAAACCGAAACTGGTATTTTTCTTTGATGAAGCCCATCTCCTTTTTAATGAGGCTCCCCGTGCCTTGCTCGAAAAAGTAGAGCAGGTGGTGCGACTGATTCGCTCCAAAGGGGTTGGCATTTATTTTGTGACCCAAAATCCGCTCGATATTCCGGATACGGTTTTGGGCCAGTTAGGTAATCGTGTGCAACATGCCTTGCGGGCCTTTACCCCTCGTGACCAGAAAGCGGTGCAAGCTGCGGCTCAAACCATGCGCGCTAATCCGGCCTTCGACACCGTGCAAGTGATTAGTGAGCTCGGCGTCGGTGAGGCATTGATTTCGTTTCTGGATGAAAAAGGTCGCCCCTGTGTGGTGGAGCGCGCCTTCGTCTTGCCGCCAAGTTCACGCATTGGGCCGGTGGACGATGCCGAGCGCAAGATATTGATCGAGAAGTCGGTGGTGGCGGGTGTCTATGAAAAGACCGAGGATCGAGAGTCAGCCTTCGAGAAAATCAAAGGGCGTAGCGCCGCTTCTGCATCTGATCGCCAGGTCGCATCGAAGCAAAGTGCCGGGAGTGAAACGAACCCAGGCAATACCGGTGCAGGTGCGGTGGGCGCGGGCAATGCGGGTCAAACTGAACCCGGCCTTGGCGACCGTATTAAAGATGGCGTGATGGGGTCGTTAGGCGGCCTCATGCACGGCACCGGTCGCAAGGACTCGATCTTAGAATCAGTCGCGAAAAGTGCTGCTCGATCGATTGGAACTCGGATCGGTTCGGCGATTGTGCGTGGGGTTCTTGGCTCACTGACGCGCGGCCGCTAAAAAAGTTTTAGAAGTTTTTCATTGGAGAAATCATGGATTTTGGAATTAAAGGCAAGTGGGCTGTCGTGTGCGGTGCGAGTAAGGGCTTAGGTTTTGGCTGCGCAGAAGCCTTGGCCGCAGAGGGCGTTAATCTGGTCATAAATGCACGCACTGCTGATACCCTAGAAGCTTCTGCGGCGAGCCTGCGTAAGTATGGCGTGACGGTGCATGCTGTGGCTTGCGATATCGCCACCGAAGCCGGCCGCAAGGCCGTATTAGGCGCCGCACCTCAAGTGGATATTTTGATTAACAATGCAGGTGGCCCGCCACCTGGGGATTTTCGAACCTTTACCCGTGATGATTGGATCAAGGCGCTCGATGCCAATATGCTTACCCCGATTGAGCTGATGAAAGCGACGATTGATTCAATGATCGAGCGCAAGTTTGGGCGCATTGTCAATATCACCTCAAGTGCCGTGAAAGCGCCGATTGACATCTTAGCCTTGTCCAATGGCGCGCGCTCTGGTTTGACCGGGTTTTCGGCCGGTTTAGCCCGAAAAGTGGCGATGCATAACGTCACCCTGAATAATCTGCTGCCTGGACTTTTTTATACGGATCGTCTGAAGGGCAACTTCGCCGCCCAGGCCAAAAATGCCAATACCGATGTGGCTGCGGCTGAGAAAACGCGTTTGAACACGATACCTGCGGGTCGCTTCGGTAACCCGACCGAGTTTGGTCAGATGTGCGCTTTCATGTGCAGTCAGCAAGCCTCTTACTTCACGGGGCAAAATGTCCTGCTGGATGGTGGCGCCTACCCTGGGACGTTTTGATTACTGGAGGGCGTTGCGGTAGTCAAACGTAATTAATTGATCATTCTTTGAGGAGAGATGTAATGAGTCAGATGCATAAGGCTAGGGTAATTCGTATTGAGCAAACAGGTGGACCGGAAGTGATGAAGCTGATCGAGGTTGAACTCGGTGCGCCGGGCCCAGGTGAGGTGCAGGTTCGCCACCATGCGATCGGTTTGAATTTTATTGATGTCTACTTTCGTAGCGGCCTCTATCCTCAGCCCATGCCTGCTGGCATAGGCACGGAGGGGTCCGGGGTCGTCACTGCGGTGGGTCCCGGCGCCAAGTTTTTGAAGGTCGGAGACCGTGTAGCCTATGCGGGCGGTCCTGCCGGCGCGTACGCGGATATCCGCAACATGCCTGAACAAAACTTGGTGAAACTACCCAAGTCGATTGGTTTTGACACGGGTGCGGCCATGATGCTGAAGGGTATGACCGTGCAGTATTTGTTTCGTCGCACCTACAAACTTCAAAAGGGACAGACCATTCTGTTTCATGCAGCCGCGGGTGGAGTAGGGTTGATCGCGATGCAATGGGCCAAGGCTCTCGGGGTGACCGTGATCGGCACAGTCGGATCGAAGGACAAAGCGGAGCTCGCCAAGTCCCACGGTTGCGATCATGTCATTCTCTACAAAGAGGAAAATGTGGCTGAGCGCGTCCGCGAAATCACCAAAGGTGCCATGGTTCCCGTGGTGTATGACGGAGTCGGCAAGGACACTTGGCAATCCTCTCTCGATAGTCTGCAACAGTTTGGCTTGATGGTGAGCTTCGGGAATGCCTCTGGGCCGGTTCCCCCAGTGGCTTTAGCGGCTTTAAAAGGCACCTTGTATGTCACTCGGCCATCCCTGATGCCGCATATCGCCAAGCGCTCAGGTCTTGAAGAAATCTCAAATGATTTATTTAAGGTGGTGGCCTCTGGAAAAGTGAAAATAAAGATTGACCAACGCTATCCTTTAAGTGATGCCGCTCGTGCCCATCTTGATCTTGAGTCACGTAAGACAACCGGCTCAACTTTGTTGATTCCTTAAGCTGAGAACTGACTTTTGAGTCTGGCTCGCTTGACATTGCGTGATATGGTTTGAGTGAATCTGGCACCACTAGCCGCCGTTTCGCCAGCCTGGCCCGTCTCTTTGGGGACGCCGGGCTGGAGCGCCTATGGGCAGCGCGGGTCATCGTTGTAGGGATTGGCGGCGTGGGCTCCTGGGCCGCTGAGGCGCTTGCACGCAGCGGTCTCGGCCAGATCGATCTGATCGATATGGACCATATCGCCGAATCCAATATTAATCGCCAAGTGCATGCTTTGAGCTCAAGCCTTGGCGCAGCCAAAGTTGACGCGATGCGTGCGCGTATTGCGGATATTTCTCCTGATTGTGTGGTTCGAGCGCATGACTGCTTTGCGCAGCCCGAGAATGTCGCTCAGTTGCTGGACGTTTCTGCCCACGTCATCATTGATGCGACCGATCAAGTCCGGGCCAAGGCTGCTATGGCCGGGTTGGCTCGTGACCGTCGCCAGAGGCTGATTGTGTGTGGCGCAGCCGGAGGCAGAACCAATCCCATGGCGCTGGCTGATGAAGATGTTGCGCTGATCAAAGGCGACGCTTTGATGGCCTCACTGCGCGCCAAGATGCGTCGCGACTATGGATTTTCGCGCGAGCCTGGAAAGCCCTTTGGCATAAGAGCGATCTACTCTCAAGAGAACTTGGGTAACACGGCCAGCAAAGGTAGTTTGTCGCGCTCGGACGGGGACGCCACCCCGGGAGCGCCGCTCGCCTGCTCAGGCTACGGTTCGCTGGTGACGGTCACCGCTGCGTTTGGTTTTGCGGCTGCAAGCTTGGCCATGAAAACAATTTTGGCAAAGACCTGATGAGATTGGCAAGGACGGAATGAAAGCTTGGTTGCTCAAGATCAGTAAGGCCGAGCCCGACGAACTCAAGGCGGCTCTTTACTCTTTCGCCTATTTTTTTTGCTTGATTGCAGCCTATTACGTGATGCGTCCAGTGCGAGACGAAATGGCGGTACAAATCGGCAG
>JANLRI010000593.1:0-4838 GCA_031361565.1 Betaproteobacteria bacterium
CAGCGCCTTCGCCAAAATGCGGGCGCTGGTGGTTTTACCGCACCCGCGCGGTCCGGAAAACAGGTACGCGTGATTGACCGTGTCGGTAACCACGGCATTGCGCAACGTATTGGAAATGTGATCCTGCCCAAGCACATCGGAAAACCGTTGCGGACGGAAACGCCTATACAACGACTGGTAAGCCACCCCGACAAACTACCGGCTCTCGGCCCATCGAATTGACAAACACGTTCCGGTCCTCGACCTAGAAAGCCCATCCATTCGTTCAATGGGAATGTGTCCTGGGGCAGAGCCTTCGACCCGGACGTAATTCGTCGAGAGCTGAACTAACCACGACTAAACGGGCATACACGATCGGAACCAGCCAATCGTGAGTCCTAAACCCTCACGTAAATCGACATGGGGCTCCCATCCCAGCGCGCTGAAGGCTCGTGTGCTGTCCGGGCAACGTTGCCTTGGATCATCAACCGGTAAAGGGCGAAACTCGATCGTGGACGACGACTCGGTCAATTCCAGCACCAACTCCGCAAGTGCCAGCATCGTGAACTCATGAGAATTTCCGATGTTCACCGGACCCGTCACGTCGGATTCGAGAAGGGCAAGTTGGCCGAGAACCTGATCAGAGACATAGCAAAAACTCCGTGTCTGCGTTCCATCGCCGAACACGCTTAGCGGTTCGCCCCGGAGAGCTTGACCGATAAGCGAAGAGATCACCCTGCCATCGTTGGGACCCATCAATGGTCCGTAAGTGTTGAAGATCCGCACAGTTCGAATTTCGACGGAATACTTTTCTGAGTAGACGGCGCAAAGCGCTTCGGCAAACCGCTTCGATTCGTCGTACATGCTGCGAGGCCCGTTGGGATTTACATGCCCCCAATACGATTCAGGCTGTGGATGGACTTCGGGGTCGCCATAAACTTCACTGGTCGAGGCCTGCAGCACTCGGGCCCCCGTCGCGAGCGCAAGGTCCAATACGTTCTTCATACCCACCGAACCGGCCATAAGGGTTTCGACAGCGAGTCGCTGATAGGCCGGAGGGCTCGCGGGCGAGGCTAGGTTGCAGATGCGATGCAATGGAAGGGAGTGCAAAAGTTCTTGCAATTCTCCACATCGTTCAAGCGATTCGACAATGTCATGCTCCATGAAATGGAAACGGGAGTGCCCTTCCAGCGCAGCGACGTTGGCCCGAAACCCTGTCGCAAAATTATCAATACACAAGACCGTATCTCCGCGATCGAGTAGGGCGCGGCACAGATGCGAACCGAGGAAACCAGCACCTCCGGCGACCAACGTGTTCATCCTTTTCGCCCTACAGACCGGTACGTGAAGCCAAAGCGCTCGAGTTGCTCAGCCTCCATGACGTTGCGTCCGTCGAGGACCAGGCGACCGCGCATACGCCTTGCCATTTCCGCTCCATTTGGGTTGCGGAACTCGTTCCATTCGGTCACAAGTATCAATGCATCAGCACCATCGAGTGCCTCGTAGGGTTCGACAGCATAGGTACACATATCGCCCAACTCTTTGCGGGCCGAGCCAATCGCTACTGGATCAGAGGCGCACACCTCCGCACCTCTTTCGACAAGCGCTCGGATAATCGCTATCGAAGGCGCGTTACGCACATCATCGGTATTTGGTTTGAAGGCCAATCCCCAAACAGCAATTCGACGACCCGCAAGCGTTTCAAATTCCGCTTCGGCTCGATCGACCAACGAGATCTTTTGCCGTTCGTTGACTTCTTCGACGGAGCGCAACATCGCCATGTCAATCCCAAGCGATGTTCCCATTGCCGTTAGCCCCCTCACATCCTTTGAAAAGCAGCTGCCGCCGTATCCCGTCCCTGCGTAAAGAAATTTCGGGCCGATGCGGGGATCTGACGCAATACCAGCTCGGACGTGCCCTACATCAGCCCCGACAGACTCACAAAGCTGGGCCATCAAATTCATAAAACTTATCCGCATCGCAAGCATCGCGTTCGCTGCGTATTTTGTGAGTTCCGCCGATGCGATATCCATGAAGTGGATCGGGTGCCCGTTCAACACAAAAGGGCGAAAAACCCTACTAAGCACGTCTCGTGCGCGATCGGAATCAACACCCACAACAATCCGATCCGGTTTTTGAAAATCGGTCACAGCAGAGCCCTCCTTTAGAAATTCGGGATTGGACGCGACATCGAAGTCGATCCATTCCCCACGGTCTGCGAGTTCACTGGCTACGACGGTACGCACCGTGTCCGAGGTTCCGACCGGGACGGTGCTCTTCGTTACGATCACAACATGTTGCTCCATGTGGCGGCCTATTTCCTGGGCCACCTCCAGCACCCTTGCAAGATCGACATTCCCATCCCCTAGGGAAGACGTACCAACGCAGATGAAAACGACTTCGGCGCCGGGCAGCACCTCCGCGATAGTGGTGGAGAAAGCAAGCTTTCCTCGAGAAACTGCGCGTTCTACAACTTCCGCAAGACCGGGCTCGAATATCGGTATTTCGCCCCTTCGAAGCAGAGCGACTTTTTCCACGTCAACATCGACACACACGACGCTAGCGCCGACATCAGCAAGGCACGCCCCCGTCACCAGGCCAACGTACCCACTGCCAACGATTACCACCTTCATCGACTCAGCATAACTGTAGCAACGCGGAGACAGACGTGCACTACGTACACTTAATAATGATTCACGGTATTTCAAAGAAGCGTAATCCGCAAAGACCTCCCACGAGACATGACTTTTCGCTAACGCTCATTAAAGGTGGGCCGATACTGGATCTACCTGAGAGAATGAGCCCTTGAGGTCAGTTCATAGGACAGGATTTGCGCAATTGAAAACTACAAAGCGATCGCGCTTCGTCAGCCGATCTTTGGATTCAAGAAAAACTCACCTTGTGTTTTGTTGGCCCTATCTTTCCTTCGGTGGTGTTCAGCACTATTTTTTGATGCTCGCCGCCCAGGCCCAAAAGTCTCCAATCCGGTTTGAACGAGTCACGGTGTGCTTGCCGATTAAAACCCCACCCGCTGTTATTCAACAGTTTTTGGATCGTAACTGTCACGTTATCCATTTTCGTGGAGCTATGGATGAAACTCCAAAAGCCAGGTTCGCCGTGGCCCTCCAAAGACGCTTTCGTGACCTTCACGCGCATTTCAGCTTGTATCGAGCGTTAGAACCCATAGCAAGTAATGTTGTTATCCATGCCGATATTGCTCCTTGGAATGGGGCATCACTCCTGTGGGTTTTGGGTCGGAAGGCTCCGGTATTCAGTGTCTTCAACTCGGGCTTTGCGGAATCAACCGGAATTCGACAGTCGCTCATTGATTGGAAAGTTCGGTACTTGGGCCAGTCGACTAGCTGGTCACCTCTAGCCTCGACAGTGTCCGCGCAAAGCTGGCTTCAGACTGTGCTGCAACGACCAATACAGTTAGCTCTTCTCGGCATCCAACGTGGTGAGGTTGATCGGGCCCTTCAAAAAACAATTCGGTCGGATCATGCCAGACCGTCCGGAACCACGCGAATTGTGGGAGTTGGCCAGTTGATTCACCGAAAGGGCATCGACGTAGCGATAGAAGCGATTGCTCAGCTGAGAGACCGTGGCGTCAGCGTTGTGCTCGTCTGGATCGGTGGTGGGCCGAGCCTGACCGACCTAGAACGGTTGATCGAGGAGCGAGGCCTCAGGGACTTCGTTTCGATCCGCGAGAACTTCAGAGTTCGAGATGAATATCTGTCCTCGGTTGCATCAAACGACATTTACATCCAACCGAGCCGATTTGAGGGTCTCCCCGTAGCGCTACTCGAGGCCATGGCTCTCGGACTGCCGGTTGTCGCCACTGATACCGAGGGTGTCCCCGAAGTTGTTGAACACCTTCAAACGGGCTGGCTTATTCCAACTGACGATGTCGGTGCTCTAGTGGAGGCAATTGCCGAGATCGTCGGCAACCCAGATAAGGCAAAAGTGATCGGCAGAAAAGCAAGAATCCGCGTGCTCGGCGAATATGGGATGGAAACTCAGGCCGCGATGATGTTTGACCGTTACGAAGCTGCCCGGACAAGTGTCGTGCGCAAACCGTTTCTTAAGAGTCGGCGGGAATTGATCCGAGCCGAGTAGTTGAACGGTCGGAGAAACATCCACCATAAACCTAGGAATGCAACAGTCGATTCTACGTCGTAGGACAAGAAGAACTTGGATCGCCAACTTGAGTTTGTTTGAGTTGTCGCCCTTGAAAGAGCTGGGTTGCAGTAGAGACCTGGAACACCAAGGACGCTCCAAAGATCCTTGCTGTTGTTTATTGCCTGACCTGCCCAACAACCAACCACATGCGCAGACGTCGGAACAGCGTCAGTGAACACTTCACAAGAAGTGCCGCAACGACGGTAACGAAAACGACTCGTAAAGCTTCAGCGAAGATTGTCCCGTATCCAGCCTCCCAATTGACCACCCGTAACACGATCGTGCCGAAAAGGCCTTGAGTTAGCGGCCCCGTCTTGGAGTCGAAAGTACGGTGACCCAAAGCGAGAAGAAATCCAAGTATCGACATGCCAAGTATGACCGCCACCCAGCCTCCGTTCCGCAGCAGCTCAACCATCGGCGTTGAGGCAAACGAGTTCGTTCCGTTACCGAAATACACAAGGCCCATCGCTCGGCCGTCACTCACAACTGGCTTTCCCTTCCACAGTGCGCGCGGAATTGGCGCACTCACTAAGGTTTTCAAAAGGGAGTGATCGAGCCCGTAGAGCCTCTCTTCTTTTTGGAGATCTCGGTACTGGCCGACGATCACTGCGACCGAAGCAATGTGATCGAGCCGGGCTGCGAGGTTCCTCCAAACAAACGCGGTGTTGTCAACCACGCCC
>JANLRI010000610.1:0-7455 GCA_031361565.1 Betaproteobacteria bacterium
CAGGCGCGGGCCACACGCGCGGCGACACAATCGCCTGGGTAGCCGCCGAAAAAGTCTTGTTCTCGGGCGATTTGGTTGAGTACCGAGCCGGCGTCTACACGGGTGATGCACAGCTCGAAGAATGGCCTGCAACGCTTGAGGCTTTACGTGCCTTAGGGTCGGAAAAGCTTGTGCCAGGGCGTGGCGAGGCGATGCTTAACGCTGCCGATGCCAACAAAGCCTTGGACTACACCAAACTCTGGGTCACAACCTTGTTCAAATGCGGCAAAGAGGCGGCCGCTCAAAATCTAGATCTGAAGCAAGCCATGGCCTTGACTCGCAAGGAAATGGATCCGATCTTTGGACAGGTCTTTATCTATGAGCACTGCTTACCGTTCGATGTAAGCCGTGCATATGATGAAGCAAAAGGCATCAAACATCCGAGAATCTGGACGGCCGAGCGCGACCTGGAAATGTGGGCCCAGCTTCAAACTCAATAGCTTACCGTGATGGTCACCACCGCCTGATAAAGCCCGGGCGGTACGGTTTGATTGGCCGTGGAATCGGGTAGACGGCCATAAATAGTCGTATCTACGCGCAGACCCGTCCCGATGCCGTCAATCGTATCGACCCGATCGGTCTCGCCGACAACCGACGTCATTCCCGCATTGGCATAAAGATTATATTCCAGCCTATTTGCGCCTCGCACCAAGTACCGGATGCCACTTTCAAGACCACTTAATGCGATGGAATAGCTCGTATTTGCCGGACAGGTCACTCCGATCTTCGCGTCTGCTGTCTTATCACCACCGCCTCGGGTGTAGTCTCCAAAGTCCATGTTATACGGGCCAGTGGCGATGATGCACTTGGGAATCACATCGGCTTGTACCGCCAACGAAGGAGACGAAATCAGCGTGGTGGAAGCCGCTGTTCCGCTCGCGCAATCCCCATACAAAACCATGCTCACTGATAAGGTATCGGCATATCGCCCTACTGCGACGGGCGTTTGCGCGGCAGGGATACGTCCGTGCACCAGATGCACCGAGGGTATTGAAGGACTGCCACCCGCCGGCACTGTAATGCACGCTGCAAGAGTAAAAGACGAGCCCGAGGTCGCGTCTCCCCATACATTACCCGCGTTGTACGCCGCGCTTCGATACAAATAATAGTTTAAGTTAAAGCTACCATTGGGCATCACTCGTGGCGCATAGGAGCCTCCCCCTCCGGCTCCTAGCTTAATCTCGTAATACATTGAGCGCGGGGTACTTAGCGCATTATCACTACAAGTTACGGTGATGCTGCCGGATGTGCTGTCGAGCGGTGAACCCGCCGTATTGTCGTACACACCGAAATTTACGTCGGCGGACGAAACACTGCAGCTCGGAAGCGCGTGAGCCACGCTGGCAAAAGCGAATAACATCAAGGCCACTAGTTGGCGGAACACGAAATCTCTCCTAAATCTTCCAGCAACTCTTTGGTAGCGGGCGGCACGAGCTTAAAGGTGCAGCTGGCCGCTCCCTCGATCACCTGACCGTTCCCGCCTCGACCAATTTCCTGAATAAAAACAACGCCGCCATTACCGACATATGAGCGCTGTCCTTCGTAATCAATGAGAGTACCAGACGGCACCGGTCTGCCATTAAATATTAGTCTCAAAGTGACCGAACGGCTCCTTTTCACCGCCAAATCAATCACACGTCCAGCCTTAGAAGGCACGGCAACTTTGTTTTCCAGGCGCCCTACATTGGCGTCCATTGGCAAACTACTCCCCACAATCGAAATTGGATTTACGGTGTAGGGCTGAACTCGATCGATCACTGCGCGGCCATTAGCATCCAGCGTTGAGAAACGTCCGCCACCTCGCGACACCTGGGCTCCTGGCACCTCAGGGGCTTTCACAATAATGAAGCTATCGTCAATGCTTCGACTAGTCTTCATCGAGCCATCAGCGACGATCAAAGCGCCGCGAGCCGTCAATCTTGCGGCGTTTCCTAAGCCTTCGCCCACTTTGGCCGCTTCTGCGATCACCTGGCCAGATTCTCCGAGCAGTTCGCCACGCAGTCGGCCCCTTTGCTGGGTTCCGGCCTCAACTTCATAGCCGAAGCCGCCAGACAGTGGAGGCCGTTGCGCATAGCGCGCAAGCAATAGATCGTTTTGTGTACCGTTGCCTCGGAAGGATTGCCCAAGAAGTCCGGCGGAGGTGCCGTCTTGGCCAGCCCAGCTCAGTGAAAAAGAGACTGTGTTGGAAGCCAGCGTACTGATTGTTCGATTAAAGCTGGCAGAGGCATACAGTCCCGGCATGACGCGCGCTCCCAGGCTCGCCGACATAATGCGTTGACGGCCGTCGGTACGGGACAGGTTATCAATAAAGGTGAGTCCAAAATCGGAGGTTTGAGTCAAGCGTAAACCCATCGTCAGGACATTGCGCCGAGCGAAAGCAATTTCATTGGCGCCATATCCGACTTGTCGAAAATGCTCATCAGCACCTTCCGCACGAGCATTCACCCGAAAGCGATCACCGCTATATCCCAAGGACAAAAATGCTGAGTGACCAAAGCCTGCCAAGGATTGGCTGGTAACTACACCGGGACTGATCAAGAATCCGGCAGGGAGCGCCAGTACGGCGGCCGCCCCAAAGTTTCGCTCCCCACCCTTTAAAGCCTCCGCTCGTAATTCCGCTGTAAAGTTAGTCGTTACGCCATAACGCCATGTGCCCGCCGCGAGCATGGAACCATAATCGCTCGAAACCAAACCAAAATTGCGCCGTACCGTGCCTAACTCAACGCCATACTCTGCCAGTCCTTTACTGAGCTGACGTGGTGCACGGAAAAAAGGAATCTCAATCACCTGGTCTTGCCCTAAATTGTTACGTACAACAATTCGGGCATTGCCCGCACCCGTCACCGTGGGGATTTGATCAATCGTAAACGGACCGGCAGGCACACTGAAATTACGCTGAAGTGCATTGTTAATGAACAAATCAACACTCGAGGGAACACTCACTGAACCATTTAGCTGTAATAAGGGAAGTGTGACGAGGTTAGGATTTAGACTAAATTCTGTGCCGAATTTGACACCCGCAAACCGTACCGCTCTTCCCCAGGAACCCGTGGTAGTAAACGAATCACCCAGGCGAAAGCGCCATAGTCGATCTGGAACGTCATACTGGTAATATGTTTCGAGCCGAACATTCCGATCAAAATTGCCTAAGGCTTCCGCCTGACCTTTCAAGGCTGAATAGTTATTCACTAAACTTCCCTTAGGCGAAAAAAGCACGGTCTCAAAGTTGCCGCCCATGCTTCTGTCCGTTGCACCGCGATAGGCCAGAAGATCGTAGTTCAAGAAGGCTCCCCAGCCGGCCTTCGCCTCCGCAGTTTCGATCGACCGTCCTACGGCCAAAACATTTGGCTTGAGGAGTGAGACCTCCGCTTGAATTTTAAGCTCAAGTTTACGGGCATCAAATTCGACCTCTAAACCTTTGACTCGATTGAGCGGAACGTAGTCTTCATCGCCGCGGATCGCAATCCGTATCTTCGGATCGATCAAGCCTAATTTTTCAAACTCCGTAATGTGAATCACGGGCCCCAGGCGAGGCACTTGCAACATGGGCACCGCATCAATTACCTGCGTGCGATTTAGAATAATCGCTACCAGGCTTTCCCGCGTCACGCCAGGTGACGCCTCGGGTCGTTCGGCGCTTGAGGCCGAACCTTGCCCCAAACCCTGTCCGAAGCAGCCCAACGGAGCACCAAACAATGTGCTCGACAACGTGGCCAATACGAAATGCCGGTGCAGATACGGGACGGAATTCACTGCGATACTCGTCGAAAAAGCTCCTTTGAAATTGAACTTATTTAAGAGTCACATCTTTTGAAACACGGCCCTTCGTGGTTTCAAAGTCTACTTTCAAAGCCTTGCCAGTTGCCGGAAGTCGATCCGCATTCAACATCACACTGCGCCTTTGACTTGGCAGCAGATAGAACATAGAAGCGAAGCTCGCCACTTGTCCTTGATCGTCCGAGGCACGGATTCCAGTCACTTGCACGTGCCCAGTACCACTGTTACTCACCTCCAAGGCAAGTTGTTTTTTTGCGCCCGCGTCACGCGGTTTTGCGCCTACAACATCCAAACTTCCCTGAGTCGGGCCAGATGCGGCCGAATAGAAAATTGGCAAACTGATATTTAAAGCAAAGGTGAGCTGTACGTCCTTTGTGTCGCGACGTTTGGGGACTTCCTGAATCAGCAGTCGAAAAGTATCTTCTTTGCTGGCATCGGGCGGACGTCGTACCGCGATACGCACAATTTGTGTTTCGTTGCCTGGTACCTCGATCACCGCTGGAGCGACCAAAACTTCTCGGGTAGGCTCCAACACTTCCTGGCCATCTTTTTGCGACCACTTCACGACACTGGCTTGCACCACAACAGCTTCGTTACTTTGGTTTCGAACCGTAAACACTTCCGTGCTTTTAGTCTGGCTCAACTCGCCTCTTAAGGGATACACCGATATGTTGGCCGCCCAAGACATTGCAGGGCTGATTGCAATCGTGATCGCACAGGCAAATAGTCCTAAGACCGTTTTTAAATTCATTCTTGAAAAACCCCACATGGCACGGTACGAATTATTTTTTTTATTGGTATTAGCTTCGAGCGGAATTATAGAACTTAAGGAAGGCTCAAAGCGTCGAAATGAATAGGGGCCGAGACTAGCTCGGCCCTATTCTATAAATATGAATCAACCAGCATCGTAGAACGCCCAAAAGCGTCTCGTCCTGCCAACAGAATCAACGAGACGGTCATTCCCGTCTTCGCAATTTAGTAAGTGATATCGATGCTTAGCGTCGCAGCGTAGGAACCTGCTGGGAGTCCACGGTTAGCTGCGTTATCAGGAATCTTGCCGTACAAAGTATAGGTCTGAGCAGCCGCAGTGCCGACGGCGGCAAAAGTATCGGTTCCAGGAGTATTACCCAAGACGGTCGTTAGACCAGCATCTTGATAAATATTGAATTCAAGATTATCAGTGCCGCTCACCATGAAGCGCTTGCCACCCACCAAACCGGTCACACCAACACTGTACGGTACCGTCGCCGAGCAAGTCACTTGCACTGGCAAAGTTAAGCTGGGCGAAGTCAAGACAGGCGCATAGTCCGAAAACGCCATTGTGTAGGTTGCGGCGTTAAAGCTGCAAGTACCCAGCACGTTCGCAGAAACGTTAATAGCGGACGATACGGTAGCGGCAGTTGATACGCCGAGACCAGACACCGAGAAGGCCAGCGCGGCTGCGCTGAGAAGGACACGAGACATTTTCATTCGGAAGCTCCAGGAGTAAATTATTTTGTCGAAGAGGCAACACAACAAACTTTTTATGTTGCCCTGGACATCACTCTAAAAGCTAATTTCAAACGCTTCAGGTCCGCTCCGATCAGCGGCCGCACTGACTGTCTTAGCGGAGGCAAGGCGCCGAAAGCTCACCTTGTTTTGCAATTCGTTCACCAATTTTACTGGGTGTGCAACTGGAAACAGAGACGGCAGAAAAGAAAAAAGGCTTAGGTCAATCTTGATCTAAGCCTTTTGGTGCTACTTTAGTTTTGGTCGGGACGGTGGGATTCGAACTCACGACCCCTTGCACCCCATGCAAGTGCGCTACCAGGCTGCGCTACGCCCCGAAGAGACGAATTATAGCGTGAATTTGAGTCAAATTTGATTCAGGAAAGAAAACGCAAGGCTTGAGCTAAATACTCTCGTGCCATCGGTACATCCACCGGCATCGCTTCCACATCACTATCGTGATCGGAAGATTCACTCCCGGATGTCTCGATGGGCGCACTGGCCGCTGTCGCTTGTTGTGCCGTCAAAACCTGAGCATCATCGTGGCGTTCGCGCAGCAGTCTTACGGGTGGGTCTGCCATTGCCAAATCGCCATCGGGTTCGGCTATTCGGTCACCCAATTGATTACGCGCTCCACTAATCGTGAAACCCTGTTCGTACAACAAATCACGAATACGTCGAACCAATAACACTTCATGATGTTGGTAATAGCGTCGGTTACCGCGTCGTTTCATCGGTCTAAGTTGGGTGAATTCTTGCTCCCAATAACGCAGCACATGAGGCTTGACCATACATAGATCACTCACCTCGCCAATCGTGAAATATCGCTTGGCCGGAATTGAAGGGAGTATCGTCTTAGGCTTATCGTTCACGAAGCCAACCTCAGAACATCTACGGCCTCAAGTGATTCGATATGGGCTTTCAGCTTTTGACTGGCATGAAAGGTCACGACACGACGGGCGGAAATGGGAATGGCTTCGCCTGTTTTTGGATTTCGACCGGGCCGCTGAGGCTTGTCTCTCAATTGGAAATTCCCAAAACCAGACAGCTTCACGCTTTCGCCACGCTCCAAGGCCTGCCGGATTTCATCAAAGAACGTATCCACCATGTCCTTGGCTTCGCGCTTGTTAAGCCCGACCTGCTCAAAAAGCAATTCAGCAAGCTCGGCCTTGGTGAGTGTGTCTTCGATGTCCTCGGACGGCTGCGCAGAGGTAGGTAAGATTGCCCTACCTTTCCAAGAGTTTTGAGTGACTGAATCCGGCATTCCAAAAATGACTAAAAATCATCCAATTTATTTTTATTGACGCAAACGTGCTCCCATGCTTTGTTCTAAATACCCTACTAGGGCATCAATCGCAGAGGAGGCGTCAACATCGCCTAACGTTCTCTCAGTATCTTGCATAAAAACTCGGAATGCAAGGCTTTTTTCCTTATTTTCCAATCCCTTACCGCGATATTCGTCAAACAACTTGATGTATTTCACAGCCTGTAATTCAGGTTTTCGCGCGCGAATTTGGTCCAAACCTGCCAATATCTGGCCTGCCGTGATGTCTTGGGGGACGACCACAGCAAAATCTCGAATCACCGGCGGGTACTTGGAAAGCGCCTGAGGTTTCGCTACAGAATGTTGCAATAAAGCATCGGCATCGAGCTCCCAAAGGATCGGGGCCAAAGGCAATCCAAGATTTTGCTGAAGTTTGGGATGCAATTCGCCGATCCAACCGAGCCACTCGCCTGAAATTCTACTAATTCTGGCACTCCGTCCAGGATGTAGGCCGGGCAGTTGCCCCGCACCACCCGCCGTCGCCTCAAATCTCAAGGCTTGACCCATGAGTCTCTCAATATCGCCTTTCAGGTCAAAAAAATCGACCGGTCGACCGGGCAATCCCCATTGCTCATCCGCGTACGGGCCATAGGCCAGAGCGGCCGCCCGAAGGGGCTGATCGATTCCTTGGACCGCTAAAGGCCCGGCCAAGGCCTCGGGATTGCGACGAAATACAGAACCGATCTCAAAAATGCGTACCCGACTGGCTTTACGGGCCAAATTACTTCGCAAGGTTTCCAGTAAGCCCGTCCACATGGTGGTGCGCATTCCGTCGAGATTGGAAGCAATCGGGTTAAGTAAGGCAATCGCGCCCTGCGCCTTGTCGA
>JANLRI010000631.1:0-3493 GCA_031361565.1 Betaproteobacteria bacterium
GGACTATCGATTGATTCGCGCGGCCACGGGTGAACTGCTTTGCGCGGCCGATACCATTGCTTTGCACTACCGCGCGCGTCAATGGTTAGGTGAGCAGTTGCGCTCGCCCATTGCCAAAACTCAGTCCGCAGCAAGGACCGTGGTGATCACCCACCATGCGCCGCATCCCTTGAGTGTTCACCCGCGCTTCGCGGGGAATGCGGTCAATCCGGCTTTCGTGTCTGATTTAAGTGACTTGATGGGCATGGCGCAATTGTGGGTACATGGTCACGTCCATAATGGCTTTGACTACCAGGTGGATGGCACACGGGTGGTGGCTAACCCGGCGGGGTATCGCAAAAAACGCAAGAGCGAAGAACCGATCGCCTTAGCGCAAAGCGCACCGGCGACGCATGATTTCTGGCGCTTTGAAAACTCGATTTTCGACCCGAATTTCGTGTGTGAAGTATAGGGTAGCACTTGCGAAGCACTAATTAAGGCCAGGCTGTTCGGGCTTTAATCTGTGCTTGCCTTGGCTTCCCATTAAGCAAGCGCCCAATAAAGCGATGACGCACAAGCAGGTGATAGCTGAGCAAGCAAAAAACGGTGGTCATGATCATGTTGAGACCCATCTTGGTCAGCGCCGCCAAAGGCCAATTGAACATCAGCGCCCCAAAACCAATTGTCCCGAGCATGTGAACCAGATAGGCCCAGTACGAACTATCTGCAAGGTAGTTCAGGCCGGCATTTTGATGAGGGAGGTAACGGAAAAAGCCTCCAATCAGCGCAAAGCTCCAATACCAACTTGTGCAGCCGTAAGCAAAGGCCAGCATCATCTGCGGCTGAGGCAGAAGAGTCGGATTAGACTTTGTGGCTTCATAGATGCTGATCCAGGCTCTGAAGGTGATCAGGCCGGCCGCACCATAGGCCCAACAATGTTTGCTGAAGTGAGCGAGGACTGCGTCACGACGTTGATACAGGGTAAGGCCTACCACGAAGAACACCCCGCTTTGAACCCACTCGGCCAGGGGTGGCGCAAACGATCCGCTGGCGGTGACCAAACCTGCACGGTAAGAGGCGCCGACCCATGCGAGCGGTAGGGCCAAGACAAGACTACCCCACCATCGTACGGCGAGCGTGTTCAAGGCGCTCGTCAGAAATTGAACGGGTAAGGCTGGCAGCCATTTCGCGAACCAAGCGCCCGCGGCAGTAAAAATACAAAACCACATCAAGAGATATAAAAACCATAAGTGCAAGGTGTTGAGAAGTGGCCCGTTGGGTGGCTTCGGCACAAGGCTCGGCTCCAAGCCAAACGTGCCGCGCACCATTTGATGGACAAAGACCATCACAAGTATCACCGTGACCGGGAAAATCACGGGCCAAAATACTGCGAAGGGCAGCGCTAGCCTTCGCAGTCGGTGCTCAAGCATGCCGCGGTATCCCCGTTGTCTCAAGAGCATCGCAACGAAAAATCCCGCCAGCACAAAAAAAACGGGCATTCGAAACGAGTGAATAAACGCGATGAGAAAATCAGCGAACAGAGTCGTCTGAGAGTCGCGCCAAGGCGCGGGTGATGCACCCACGATATGGTTGAGTGATACGTGCAGCACGATGCCGAGCCACATCATGGTGGCTCGGAGGTTGTCTAGCGAATGGAGACGGGACGAAACGGGCACTCTTTAAACCCAAACTTGCAACACATAATCGAATGGCGCCTGTCCATTAAACAAATCTACTCGCTGCAATTTGATGGCAAACCCGCCCTTACTTTTGATCAGCGTATGTCGGTAAGTGCCCCCGAAATGTCGTACCGAATCGCGCCTAAGCTCCATCATATGAAAGCGTGAGCGCACCACCACTTCCTTCGCGCTCTCCGACTCAATCTGCACGTTACCAATCACGTGGTTAGTCGCCCACAGAGGCGCTTGCGACCAGGCATTCGGGTGAGTGACACGTCCTAGGCGGACCTGCATCATGAGCTTGTCTTCGGCAAAGATGGAGGGTGAGCCTTCCCACTCGGTTTGCTCGGCTTGCACCGGCATCCAATAGACGCCATCGTCCGTAAAGAGATCGATGTAACTTTGCCAGTGCTTGCCGTCGAGCAACTCGCTTTGCGTATATAAAAACTGTTCTGCCGCGCGCAAGCTATCCGTGCCGGCCAACTTTGGACCATCCTTAGCTTGCGGAATGTATTTCTGTTTGTTCATCAAGATTGAGGGCGGAGCAATAAGGCTGCCCAGTTTGCCGCGAGGTGAATGATCAGGCTCAATGGCTTGTGCGCCCGTGCGGCTCTTGACCGTGCCAGCATAGATCTCGACTTGCCCCTTGAGCGCTTTTGCTATTTTGCTCTTAGCCATCACTTTGCCCCTTCCATGTATTGCGACCAGGCCTTGAATTGACTACGCATCACAGCCTCCGAGGTGCCTTTGTTGGAGTAAGTCACGCCTTTCTCAATGGTGTCGCCCCCATAGTTGCGATGAAAACTCACCCAATCGCCACCGTTCGATTCCAGGCCCCACTGCCCCTTGGTCCAGTTCTCCAAATCGTCTGCATTAATCATGGTGGAGGGTGAATTCACCAAGTTGTAATACCAAAGCGAGCGACGATAGATGGCTTCTGGAGCACCCTTCAGGCGGAAGTGCCAGATTTCGGACATGGTTTTGTTCGGGGCCAAGGGGCGCAGCACACGCAATTGTTGCAAAGGTGACTGGACGGAAAGGTAGGGATAGACCAGTACATGATGAATGCTTCGAGATAAGTACTCTTCAGTCTTTTCCTTGCCATAAGCCTTCACCAGTAGCTTCTCATAAGCTAAGGTATCCGGATCCTTGGGGCGCAGACCCATATACGCTTTTAGAATGCCATGGCCACGCGGGAAGTTGACGGTCTGGACGGCGTCCCATTGTTCAAACGAAGAGGCGAAAGTAGACAGGTAGTGATAGTAGAGCGGCGCCTTACCGCCGCTAGCTGCAATCTTCTTTTCCATTTGGCTGGCCGATACACCCGTAGACTGATGGGTCACTGAGGGGTGGAGCGAATCGAGCTGGTTCTCCATGAAGAACTTCCAGTTCGAATGTTGGATGACGCGGTGGCACACCGGAACGGCTTCTACTTCACCCAGTGGCGAGCGATCGCACATGTCGTCAAAGGCCACCTTGGCCTCACCCAGGAATTCGAGCAGACCTGGGCCGTCGGGCGCTAAACTGGCAAACACAAAACCTCGATAGGAGTCCACGCGCGCGGCGGCCTTCATGCTGCAGTCGGGATTGTCCTTGGTCATGCGCGTGCCGTCATAGCCTTGCATCAAAGGGATGCTACGCACCTTGCCATCTAATTGGAAGCTCCAAGCATGATAGGAGCAGACAAAGGAGCTACCGGTATTGCCATGAGTGTTGCCACATAGCTGTACGCCGCGATGCGGGCAACGGTTGTAGAGTACGTTCACCGTATTGTCGCGATCACGCACCATGATCATGGGCTGACGACCGATCTGCACAGTGTAGTAGTCGCCCGG
>JANLRI010000642.1:0-4716 GCA_031361565.1 Betaproteobacteria bacterium
GAGCAGGTCGCGGTGGCCGTTGTTATTAGACCGGGATACCGGCTGAGTGCGGACGAAGTGTTGGCTTTTTGCAAGGAAAATCTAGCCGCCTATAAATATCCGGCCTACGTCAAAATTGTCGACGCCCTGCCAAAAAGCGCGACCGGAAAAATTTTGAAGCGGGTACTTCGAGAAGGCTAAGCTAAGCGCGGTGTTCGCGCGTGGGGAATGCTCGTGGCGTGCGCCCAGGATTTGCAAAACGGGCTCAACAGAGTGTACGAATGGTTAATTGGAGGCGGCTTCCACAATTGTTGACAGATATTTCGACCACGAAAGCGTTGCTTGATGCGTTAATTCGTTCTCGGGAGGATTTAATAATGTCGGCATGTACGCGGTGTGGCTTTGGACAAGCCCAAGACCTAATTGAGACGACGGGCCAAGGAAAGCTTGGGGAGCCCGCTAAGTTCGTGTCCGCATGCGGGCAATGTGGCGCGCCAAGTCAGTTGATGGCGCTCAGCGAGGCGGCAAAGGCGATGGCCCATGACGCGCGAACGCGTGCCAGGCTTTCGTCGATCGGGGTGCTGACTGTACTGGTGATTACCTGTGCCCTCTGTCTTTTCAGTCTCTATCATCCAGGGGCCAAGCAGAGGCCGATCCTGGTTTTCTCAAAACTTTCAAACCAAGCGGTGCAGCCGCCCGCAAATTAGATGTGCCGACGTTGCTTGTTAAGTTTCTGTTGAGCAAGAGATTGAATTCTTGTGCACCAAGACCCACATGCACCCTTAGCCGCCGTTGATCAGAGAGTCTGAGCGTACTTGCTGAGGCGCATGTACTTTCCCACCGATATCGGTTGGAATCTCGGGATGTGACACTTTTTCATCAATCAATCAGCGGTCATTCGTGCTCGAATGCTCTGGATGGCTGCGCTTGCCGTGGTCAGTCTTTCGGCTTGGGGATCGAGCGTGCTGAGCGTCGCAACCTTGGGTTTGCCCTTGTTCAGCCTGCATGCTGGACTCACTCTTGGATTCACCATTCGTTTCGGTTTGCCCTTCGCCGCTGCGGGTGCTTTGGGGACGGCCTTGTTCTTGCTCGTAACTGGGGCGGGGGTGCAGTCTGCATCGGCGAGCTTTTTAGGACTTGGCCTGGCCGCGACCTGCTCGGCAGCCCTTTTCGCTCGCCTAAGGCCTCACTGCAAGACCGAGGTTTCCAAGCGCTTTGTCACCATTGTTTTAGCCTGCCTGGTGTTTGCGCCCATCGTCTCGGGCGCCCGACTTTTGGCAGGTTCCGAAAGTGTCTCGACAGGGATCAATCCCGCCTGGGTAAATCTGATGTGGGCAAATCCTTTAGCGAGTTTTCTCGCGCATTGCGCTGCGCAACCCCCTGGGAGTCGAAGTCGTGGCGTCGATGATTCGTGTGGCCCGCGCTGCGGGTAGCCAAGTGGTCGCTGAACAGGTTGAAGATCAAGCAACCATTGATCTCATGACGACACTTGGCGCACATTTTGTGCAAGGCTATGCGGTCAGTAAACCCCGGCCATTAGACGAAATGATCATGGCGCTAAGTGCGGGTCTTGAGGCCGATGAGACTAGTCTGGCTTGCGAGGGCGCGGCACAATTAATGTCGACGCGCACTCCTATCCTCAAGGTGGTGGTGTCCAATGTGGGCACTCCAAAAGCGCTCACATCAAGGGCCGCTGAATTAGAGGTTTAAAACCTTGCCGGGGTTGAATAGTCCTTTGGGGTCGAGTGCCGTTTTGATGGCTCGCATCATGGCCATTTCGATGTCGCTTTTGTAGCGTTGCGATTCATCTCGACGCAATTGACCCAGGCCGTGCTCGGCCGAAATGCTGCCTTGAAAGGCGTGCACAGCGTCATGGGTGATGCGATTGATTTCTGGTTGCAAAGCAAGAAAGGCCGCTTCATGTTGCTGACCTGTGTTGGCCGGTGAGGGCGAGACGTTATAGTGCAAGTTGCCATCGCCGAGATGACCAAACACCACCATGCGGATGTCCGGGAAGGAGTCTTGCAGCGCTGCGTTGGTGAGGCGAATGAAATGAGCGATGGAAGAGATCGGCACCGAAATATCGTGTTTGATGTTCTTGCCTTCGGCCGCCTGGGCTTCAGAAATGTTTTCACGCAGCGCCCAGAGCTGGTTCGATTGTTGGGTGGACGTGGCCACGGCGGCGTCACTGATCAGCCCTCCCTCCAGGGCGCTTTCCAGCAAATGCTCTACTTGAGATTGAGCGCTGGCTTGGCTGAGGGGGTCTGAGCATTCAAGCAACACATAATAGGGTGAGAGCTGTGGCATGGGCCGCTTGCAATCGGGGTAGTGCTTGAGCACCAGCTCCAAGCAGAATTCACTGAAAAGCTCGAAGGCCGTGAGGCGCGCATCAAGTTGTGACTGTGCGAGTCCGAGCAGGTTCAACGCTAATTCGGGAGTGTCGACGGCCACCACCGCTGTCGCCTGCCCCTTTGGCCTAGGAAAGAGCTTGAGTGTGGCGGCGGTAACGATGCCCAAGGTTCCTTCGGCACCTATAAAGAGGTCGCGCAGGTCGTATCCCGTATTGTCCTTGCGTAACCCGCGCAGGCCATTCCACACTTCGCCCTTGGCATTGACCACCTCGAGGCCCAGGCAAAGTTCACGCGCATTACCGTAACGGAGCACTTGCACGCCGCCTGCATTGGTCGATAGATTGCCGCCGATGGTACAAGTTCCCTCCGCTGCGAGGCTGAGTGGGAACAAGCGGTCGGCGTGGTCGGCGGCCTCTTGAACGTGTTGCAGAATGCAACCGGCTTCAACCGTGATGGTGTTATTCACGGTGTCAATGGCGCGCACTTGATTCATGCGGGTCAAGCTGACCAGTAAGGTGCGCCCTTGCAGATCTGGCGTAGCGCCACCTGCCAGGCCAGTGTTGCCGCCTTGCGGTACGAGAGCGACATTGTTGGCATAGGCCCAGGCCACGGCAGGTGCAAGTTCTTGCGCGCTCTGCGGAAGCAGCACAGCGAGGGCTTTACCGTGATAGCGCTTACGCCAGTCGGTCAGGTACGGCGCCTTGTCGGCTTCGTCGGTCAAAAGCTTGCCCGCATAAACGGACTTTAGTGCGAATAATGTTTCTTGCACATTGGTGTTGCGCGCATCAGTGTCTTGCATCTTGGATTCTTGCATGGTGAATATCGCCTGTTTATCTCATACCCGGCATCATTCCCTTCATGCCGCGCATCATTTTTGCGAGGCCCCCTTTTTGCATTTTCTTCATCATCGCCTGCATTTGCTCAAATTGACTGAGCATACGATTGAGGTCTTGAACCGACACGCCGGCGCCACTTGCGATGCGTCTTTTTCGGGTGGCTTTGATGATTTCGGGTTTGGCACGCTCTTTGGGAGTCATGGAATGGATCATGCCTTGCATACGACGCACTTGCTTTTCGGCCTGACCCATATCCGCACCGGCCGCGGCCTGCTGGAACTGAGCGGGCAATTTATCAAGCATCGAGGAAAATCCACCCATTTTCTTCATCTGGCTGATTTGCTCAAGGAAATCGTTCAGATCAAATTTACTACCGCTCTTCAGCTTGTCAGCTAGCGCCTTGGCCGAGTCAACGTCCACTGAACGTTGGGCTTCCTCTACCAAGGACAGAATATCGCCCATGCCGAGAATTCGGCTGGCCATTCGATCCGGATGGAAAACGTCTAGGCCCGTGAGTTTTTCGCCAATGCCCACGAATTTGATCGGCGCTCCGGTGACAGCTTTGACCGACAGCGCCGCGCCGCCGCGAGAATCACCATCTAACTTGGTTAAGACAACACCGGTAATGGGTATGGCGTCCTTGAAGGCTTTGGCGGTGTTTACCGCATCTTGACCTTGCATGGCATCGACCACAAACAAAGTTTCGATGGGATGGAGTTCGGCGTGCAAGGCCTTGATTTCGGCCATTAAGGCTTCGTCAATAGCGAGTCGACCGGCTGTGTCCACGAGGAGCACATCAAAATAGTGGGTCTTGGCCCATTGCAGAGCCGCGCGCGCAATATCGACGGGCTTTTGGTCCGGGGTCGAAGGGAAGAACTCTGCGCCGGCCTGTGCGCTCACGGTTTTGAGCTGTTCAATGGCTGCTGGGCGATACACGTCACACGAGACGGTCAGGACTTTTTTCTTTTTAGTTTCCTTGAGCCACTTACTGAGCTTCCCCACGGTAGTGGTTTTACCCGCACCCTGGAGGCCCGCCATGAGAATGACGGCTGGTGGCTGGGTGGCAAAGCTGAGCTCGGCGGTGGCACCTCCCATCAGTTGGGTAAGCTCAAGGTTCACTGCGCCGACCAAAGCCTGTCCCGGCGTCAGGCTTTGCAAGACTTCCTGGCCGAGCGCTTTCTCCTTGATTTTTGCAATAAAGTCACGCACCACGGGCAAGGCGACATCGGCCTCAAGCAGGGCAATCCGGACTTCGCGGAGCATCTCTTGGGTATTGGCTTCGGTGAGACGGGCTTCGCCCTTAATGGTCTTAACGACCTTGGCGAGTCTTTGGGAAAGGTTTTCGAGCATGGCTGTATTAAACTGGAAGGGTCCCCATTCTAAGCTTCTCCTTTCGGCTAAGGGAAAGCCCCGATTTTTTGCGACCCAACTTGATGAACCTACTCATAAAAGCCTTTCTGTTTCTAACCAGCGCGCGACGGTTGCTCCTGCACACGCTCCACCTTGAGCTTTGCCATGCATAAGCTCAGTCTGGTGTTGCTGGGGATGGC
>JANLRI010000693.1:0-7624 GCA_031361565.1 Betaproteobacteria bacterium
ACCATCCAGCGTGGCGATCAGATCGGCGCCGATGCCCTGAGGCACAAAGCCAGTGTTGAAGTTGGTTTCGGGATCATGCGACCAGGCCCCGCCATCCGAGCCCATCGGTACCCGAGACATAGACTCCACCCCGCCCGCAACAATGAGGTCTTCCCAGCCTGAGCGAACCTTTTGGGCCGCTAAATTGACGGCTTCCAGCCCCGATGCACAGAAGCGGTTGATTTGCATCCCAGAGACTTTGAGATCCCACCCCGCTGCCAGGGCAGCGGTCTTGGCGATCACCGAGCCCTGCTCACCGACCGGGCTGACCACACCCAGCACTACATCCTCAATTTGGGAGGTGTCGAGCTGATGCCTTTGCTGCATTTCAGTCATCAATTGAGTGATGAGTTTGATCGGCTTAACCTCATAAAGCGAGCCGCTGCTCTTGCCGCGCCCACGTGGGGTGCGGATTGCATCAAAGATAAAGGCTTCAGCCATGAGGGGTTCCTGTCCGAGAATAGGTGATTAATTTCAGTAGTTTAATCAATTTCTTGCTATCGTCCCAGCTAAGTGAAATATTTTGAGAGCTTAGACAATGATTGAACGCACCATTTTTAAATCTGAACACAACGATTTTCGAACCACGGTACGGCGCTTTTTGGAAGCAGAGGTTGCACCGCACCATGAACGCTGGGAAGAGCAGGGCTTTGTGGATCGTGAGGTGTGGCTAAAAGCCGGGGAGCAGGGGCTTTTATGTACGTCCATGCCGGAAGCCTACGGCGGTTCGTCGGCGGATAAACTCTTTTCGGTTGTCCTCTTCGAAGAAGTTGCGAGAATTAACGCGACCGGGCTTGGGTTTAGCTTGCATTCCGAGATCGTTGCACCCTATATCTTGAGTTATGGTTCCGAGGAACAAAAACAACGTTGGCTCCCCAAAATGGCCCGCGGCGAGTTGATCGGGGCCATCGCCATGACCGAACCGGCTGCTGGCTCCGATCTGCAGGGCATAAAAAGCACGGCGTCGAGGCAGGACGATCATTACCTCGTCAATGGCTCAAAGACATTTATCACCAATGGTTTCTTGGCGGATTTAGTGATTACCGTCGTCAAGACTAACCCAAGCGCTGGTGCAAAAGGCACAAGTCTTTTGATGCTTGAGCGCGACATGCCCGGTTTTGACAAGGGGAAGCGACTGAAGAAAATTGGCCTGAAAGCGCAAGACACCTCGGAGTTATTTTTCGACAACGTCAAAGTGCCCATCGCAAACCTACTAGGTCAAGAAAACCAAGGCTTTGTTTATCTAATGCAAGAGCTCCCCTGGGAACGGCTACAAATTGCGATCAGCGGTGTGAGCAGTGCGCAGGCCGCGATCGACTGGACAGTTGAGTACGTCCAGCAGCGCAAGGTTTTTGGGAACACGGTGGCCAGCTACCAAAACACGCGATTCACTCTGGCCGAGGCACAGACCGAGGTTCAAATTGCGCAGGTGTTTGTCGATAAATGCATCGAACTTGTACTGGCTCGTAAACTGGATACGGCGACAGCCTCAATGGCGAAATATTGGGTCAGTGACTTGCAATGCAAAGTCATTGATGAGTGTCTGCAATTGCATGGTGGCTACGGCTATATGTGGGAATACCCGATTGCCCGGGCCTTCGCAGATGCTCGGGTGCAGCGCATTTACGGTGGTACTAACGAAATCATGAAGGAAGTCATTACCCGCTCCATGGGCTTGGGGCTGCCGAAATGACGCGCTAGAGCACCAAGCCTAGCTTTCAAGCGCTCAGACCGGCAAATCTTCTTGAGTCTTTGATTGGCTTGCTGACTTCGGAAAGAGGGCGTTTCCGGGCGAACTCAAGCGGTTCGCCCAAAGGGTCATCCATTGGCCTATTTCCGAAGCTGGCATCGGCTTTGCGATCAGATAGCCTTGAACGAGATTGCATCCCAAGTTTCTCAAGCAGTGCCAGTCTTCGATGTCCTCGATGCCCTCTGCTACGGTACGAATATTCAACTCTTCGGCCATGCGTATGCAAGATTTTAGAGCCATTTGAAGGCTCTGATCGCGATGGACCGAATGAGTGTAACTTCGATCAAATTTCAATTCGGAAAGTGGCAGGTCACGCAAGTCAGCCATGGATGATTGGCCAGTTCCGAAATCATCGATCGACAGACGAAACCCGCGCAGGCTGAGTCGGGTTAAATTCCCCCAGCACTGAGTGCGATTTTTGATCGTCCTTTGCTCGGAAATTTCGAGAATAATATCGTCGGACTCTAATCCAAACTGTTTCAGTTGAGCTTCCAATAAATTCGGTAATTTCGGATTGGAAAGATTCACATCGGAGAGATTCACGGCTACCGAAATGTTGAGCCCACGTTTGCGCCACTGTTGCATTTGAGAAAGTATCCCGTGTGGCCCGATCAATAGATGACTGAGCAATTGATCGGAAAGGCCCTGAGATTCAATAAGATCCAAAAAATTCAAAGGTGCCAGCAAGCCGTCAACGGGATGTCGCCACCGGACAAGAGCTTCGACGCTTGGAACCTTTCCCGTCAACAAATCTACTTTCGGTTGGTAAAAGTTGATCAGTTCTCCTCGTTCGAAAGCGTTCTCGATATCGCTTAGGGTGTAGCGTCGTGCATCTACTGGTTTGGGTTCGTTCAACGCCAGGGTGCCTAGGCGCTTAACGGCCGCTGACATCAGCGTCTCAAGGTGATCCGATTTCACGGGTTTGCTGAGCGCGCCAAGCGACAGCAAGCCGAAGTTTTCGGCGAAGTTCTGAGCGGACTTAAGAATCCGCCCGTCCTCGCCACTGATCAGGATCAGCCCACCCTGATAATTTAGATCGACAATACGTTGAATGAACTCGATGCCATCAATATTGGGCATCTGTAGATCACAAAATATAAGCGAAATAGGCGTTTCGCCAAGTTCAATGACCTTTAACGCCTCCGCGGCCTCCGTGAAAGCCAGCAGCGACTTGTGTCCGAGCCTCTTTAATTGAAAGCAAAGCAGCTTTAGCGCGAAAGGATCGTCATCCACCACAAGAATGGGAAAATCCGCGTCAGGAGGGTTGTAGACTGGGTTCATGCTTCGCTCTTAACCCGTCTCGTTTCGTTGGCCACGGCTTGTTGCAAGGCATCGAAGCTTTGGGCCACGGAATCTGCGAGCGCTTTCACATCGGGCGCAGCGTGGAGGTTACCAATCCCTTCGATGGCCTCACAGACCTCCCCAAGCCAAAGGCCGCCAATGGATCTGGAAGCTGACTTTAAACGGTGCGCTAGACTTCTCGAGTCCACATAGTTTCCAGTATTGAGGCAGGTTTTTATGGCGCAAACCATAGGCTCGGCCTCGTCAAAATAGGCGTCGAGCATTTCGGCCACAAACTCTGGATCGTCCCCAACAATGGCCTTTAAGCTCTCAGGATCGAAATGGACGATAGCCGGTCCGCTGGATTCGGCTTGCTCAGTGTCCTCAACCCGAGCAAAAGTGGATACCGCGAGATAAAGGTCGTCCAGTCGAATGGGTTTCGTTAAATAGAGATCGACCCCAGCTTGATAGGCTTCAAAAGTTTCGCCGGTCACAGCATTGGCAGTCAGCGCCAAAATAGGAAGATGTTCTCCGCTTGCTTCCTGTGCGCGAATCTTCCGAACCAGGGCATAACCGTCCATTTCAGGCATGTGCAAGTCGGTCAGCAGGATTGAATAATTCCGGAATTTGTTCCACTTGTCGTAGGCCTCGATTCCATTGTTGGCAATCTCCACCTCGACGCCGAAATGTTTGAACTGCTTGGCGATGACTCGTTGATTGATCAAATCATCCTCGGCAATGAGAACCCTAAGCTTTTTTGATAACTGCTGGGTCGGCTTGATCGGTAAGTGACTCGTCGCCAGGGAAGTGGCGTCTGCATTGATCCGCCCAATAGCCTGTCGTCGCTCGCTGGAAAGTAGAAGCACGGCTTCTGACATGACATTGCTTGGCCCCCAATCGACACAGGCGACACCTTCTTCCAGCATGCGAAGTGACTTTCGGCGTCCATCGGACAACAGTAGATGCTGCACTCCGGCGGGCCAGGAGTGGGCGCGCAAGTCCTTCACGTAACGCCGCTCAGAGTCTCCGGTGGATCCATGGATCACGACAATTGGTTTGCTCGTGTTCTCACAGCTTTCAAGCGCGCTTTGAAAATTGACGCTCGGTTTAAGTTTTGCCCCGAAATGACGAAGCGAAACCGATAGATCGGTGTACTCAGTGGTGTTAAGGCCAACCAGGATGCAGTTCACGCCGTCAAGTTTCTGCACGGGAGGCTTGTGAACCTGATGGCCGTGCTTGAGTGGCAGGTCGAGCCTAAAGACAGCGCCTTCACCCACTTCACTTTGGATGGAAATGTCTCCTCCCAACATAACGGCAAGACGTTTTGAGATCGCCAGCCCGAGACCTGTGCCACCAAAGCGGCGGGTCGTTGATTTTTCGGCCTGAGTAAAGGGCGCAAAAATTCGGGCGATGTTCTCTTCATTGATTCCGATGCCATTGTCGCAAACGGAGATCCGTAAACTCTTCCCGTCATAATTAGCGACCCTTACATACACTTCACCCGCGCGCAAGTTATCACCGCCGCTAAACTTGATCGCGTTCCCAATAAGATTATTAAGAATTTGGCGTAAGCGTGTTTCGTCAGTCAGTACCCGCTCTGGAAGCCCTGGCTCAACATACGCGCGCAGCCTGACGGATCGATTCAACGCGACCGGTAACAGAGCGTCTACTACCCCAAAAACGGCCTGGGTAAGATTGACCTCGCACTCTTCTACTTCAATCCGATCGGCATCGATTTTCGAGAAGTCAAGAATATCGTCAATAAGTGTGAGTAGGTTAGAGGCCGATTTTAGGATAATTGCAACCGCTTCCGACTGGTCCTCAGACAAAGGGCTGTTGGCGAGCATCTCGGCCATTCCCAACACACCATTCATGGGCGTGCGAATCTCGTGGCTCATCGTCGCCAGGAAAGCGGATTTTGCCTTGTTAGCGGATTCGGCGGCCTCCTTGGCGTCGCGTAAGGCGCGTTCTGAGTCACGCATGGTCGTCAAGTCTACGATGACGCCCGCGATGCCAAGTGCTTTTCCTTCAGAGTCGACAATAGGGGATTTCTTAATCTGACAGTCAACCAGCCCGGCGCCCTGCAAACTCTGGCGAACTTCGTATTCGAGAGTTTCACCGTTCTCGATCACCCGACGATCTTCTTCTCGGTGTTTTTCGCTCACCTCGACCGAAACCAGGTCGTCGATTTTCTTACCGACGATCTCGTCGGCACTCATTCCTACCATCGCGCAATAGGACTCATTGGCACGGGTATAGCGGCCTTGGAGATCTTTAAGAATGATAGGAAGGGGGAAGCTATTGATAAGCGCGTTGAGCGTGGCGACGCTACGCTCCAAATCGCTCGTCGCGTTCATTTTTTCCGTGACGTTTCGGCCTACGCCTTCATAGCCAAGGAAGGCACCCTTGGAGTTGAAAATTGGCCGGCCATCAAGCTCGATCCACTCATTCTCACCAGAAGCTAAAGTATTTCTGTAACTTAGACCTTTGAATGGATTCTGGGATTCAAAACTACCCAGAAACGTATCTTTGCCCGCGGCATGAAAGAAGCCTTCCACGTCACAGAAATTTTGGGACGAAAATACCTTGCCTTTGCGACCGATAAGTCGTTCCACCCCAGTCGTTCGCTCGGTAATCTTGTGCTCAGCATTGGTCTGCCAAAACCAGTCGGCGGAAAGCTCAGCGCGAACTCGCCAACGGTCATCGGAAAGTCGTGACTCGGTGACATCGGTGTAAAGCCCGGTGATCTCTAGGGGAACCCCTCGTTCATCTCGTGCGGCCACATAACCGCGCACAAGAAAGCTGATCCAGTGACCCTCACGATGTTTTAACCTAAGCTCACAGGCAATGCTGCTTGAACCCGTTTCGACGACCCCGGTGAGCAACTGGGTAAGCGGCTTGACCTCTTGCGGGTGTAGGCGACAAATCCATTGCGCTCCCGAGGCCTTGCTCCAGGTTTCCGGAGTATCGCCGATAAGTCGGGCGAGCGTTGCGTCCAACCAGACCTCACTGGATTGCATGTTCCAAACCGCAATACCTACCCCACATTGAGCCGCCAACTTAAAGTCTGTCGAGGAAGTTACTGGTTCGTCGGTCAAGGCCTGTTGCGGCCTAAGGTCTGATGCTGAATCATTTCTCTTTAAAGTCAACAAGATGGTCAGGCCTAGTGCACCTACGAAGCTCAAGACGTCAAGATCTAGCGTCGCTGCCTTGGCGGACGCAGTCAAAATAATTTGAGCAATCCAGCTCATCATGGCGAAGATGCTTAGGAAATGAAGCGCTGGTACTAACGCTTTTCTCAAGAGGCTATCGAATGCTTTCCTATTCTCAGTTGTCTTTTGAATCATTCCAATTTCCCGAACCGAATATGTTTTGCTCGCGACGAGTGTTCTTTAAGGAGGTTTAGTACCTTTCGTTCGCGCTGGGAATGGATCTTCAAGCAATATCGCCCTTCCAAGGAGTGCGGGCAGACCAATGGCGCTCGGCGGCAGACCTAAGCTTGCTCATGTTGTGACGCAAGGTTAAATCGACATTTCCTCGGGACCTACTGTCGTTATTCAGAGAATTTGCGTATCCTCGACCCGGCTTCTATAATAGTCCGACGCGACGGTTTTAAAATGTCTTGAATAACACGCTCTTGTGGACAAGCCTGTAATGAAGGTACTCATCGTATTTGCGCATCCTGAGCCGCTGTCCTTCAATGCGGCTTTGCTTAAACGCTCGCAAGAAGCGCTGCTTGCCGAAGGGCACGAGGTTAAAGTTTCCAATCTTTGCGAGATGGAGTTCAATCCGGTGGCAAGTGCCAACGATTTTACCGTGCGGCGATTTCCCTCAGCCTTGCAGTACGATCGAGAGCAAAAGCATGCCTACCAGCAGGACGCGTTTAGCCCCGATATTCAGTCAGAGATCGACAAGCTTTTGTGGTGTGATTTTTTGATTCTTCAATTCCCGCTTTGGTGGTTTTCTGTTCCGGCAATTTTGAAGGGTTGGATCGATAGAGTTTTTGTGAACGGCGTGGTGTACGGCAATGGTCATCGATTTGATACGGGTGGGCTGCGCGGGCGAAGAGCCATGCTGACGGTTTCAACGGCCTGTTACCCGGAGATGGTCGAGCCCGATGGACTACTTGCGGACCTCAATATCAATCTCTGGCATTTGAATCATGGCACCCTGGCCTATGCCGGCTTTAAAGTCCTGCCGCCTTTCGCCTCCTGGTCAATTCACTACACCTCCGATGCCAAGCGTGCGCAATACCTCCACGACTACGCCGAGCGAATGAAGCAACTGGAGACATTAGAGCCGATGTTTTTTCATCCGCTCAGTGATTTTGGCCCGGATTGGCGTTTAAAAGAAGGTATTGAGCCGCGCACGGTCGGTCACCGCCGCCCATAAAGCAATTGGCCTCGCTAGGGCGGTGCGCAACAGGGCACCGTGCTTTGCAAGCTTCTAAAGTTGCTCTTTGGGTATGTGGACGATGAGACCGTCGAGTTTCGCGTCGAGTTTGAGTTGGCAGGATAAGCGGCTGCAGGGGTTTGGCTCTAACACAATTTCGAG
>JANLRI010000712.1:0-3965 GCA_031361565.1 Betaproteobacteria bacterium
CGGTCGAGGAGCAGCGCTCGACGAGACGCTAGATCTCAAATTGCATACGGCTTGAACGCCGAGTCTAAATTAGCCATTAGGAGTCCACATGATGCACCACAAACCTTTGTTGATTTTGGCGATTCTCGGCACGACAGTGCAGTTCTTGACCCCGCTTGTGATTGCGGGTTCGGATGACAAGAGCGGTCAAGAGGCAACTAAGAAGGCGCGCCCGGCCCAGCTCACTGCCATAGATGGTTCGAAACTAAAACAACTGGTCTTAACTGAAAAGGCAGCGAAGCGTCTCGACATCCAAGTTGGAGCAATGGCCAATGGCGAGGGTAAGTTAACAACACCCTATTCGTCCATAGTCTATGACTCCGATGGAGGGGCATGGGTGTATACGGTTTCCAAACCTTTAACCTATGTTCGGCAAAAAATAGTGGTTGAGACTATTAAGGGCGACCTTGCGTATTTGAAAAATGGACCGCTCTCTGGCACCTCGGTGGTTACGATTGGAGTGGCCGAGTTGTATGGTACCGAGAAAGGGTTGGGCCACTAAATACGTGCGAAGGTACTAGCGAAGGGCGGTTGTCATGTTGCGATGGATAGTAGGGTCTAGCCTGCGGTTTCGGTTCGTCGCCTTGGCGCTTGGCGTGGCAACGGTGCACTTGGGGTCGCAGCGGCTTAGAGAGCTTCCCGTTGACGTGTTCCCGGAATTTTCGCCGACTAGGGTAGAAATTCAAACCATCTGCCTTGGCTTATCCCCCGCCGAAGTAGAGGCCTTGGTCACGGTGCCGCTTGAAAATGCGCTTGCCGGTATTCCGGGTATTGCCCAGTTGCGCTCGAAGTCAGTCTCCGATCTATCGTCAGTGGTCATGCTGTTCAAGGCCGGTGTTGATGAATTGCAGGCGCGTCAATTTGTGACAGAGCGTGTAGGGATTGCAACACCCACTTTGCCCACGTGGGCCGCACCTCCCCACATGATGCCGCCGCTGTCATCCACCAGTCGAGTGATGAAGATTGGGATAACGTCAAAAGACAAGTCCGTGATGGACCTCTCGATGCTCGCGTATTGGACAATTCGGGCTCGACTTTTGGGTGTGCCAGGTGTGGCCAATATTGCGATCTGGGGTGAGCAACTGAAAATGCTTCAGGTCATTATTAACCCAGAAAAATTGGCGGATCTGGGTGTGACGCTCGATGAGGTGCAAGAGGAGGTATCGGACGCCCTTGATGTCGGCTTACTGCGTTACTCGAAGGGCGCACATATCGGAACAGGCGGCTTCATCGACACGCCGAATCAACGTATGGAGGTGTTGCATACCTCGTCGGGGCAAACACCTGAGACTTTAGCCCAGGTGCCGATCAAGACCTCCAAAGGCAAAATACCATTGGGCAAGGTAGCGGACATTCTGTATTCGCCGCCGGACATGATTGGTGATGCGGTCATCAACGACGGCCCTGGACTTATGCTGATTGTCGAGAAATTTCCTTGGGGTAATACTCTGGAGGTCACGCGCGGCGTGGAGGCTGCGTTGGCGGCCATGCAGCCTGGTTTGCCGGGTGTAGAGATCGATACCAAGATTTTTCGGCCGGCGACCTTTATCGAGGACTCCATCAAAAATTTGACACATGCGCTTTTGCTCGGGTGCATGTTCGTGATTGCGATACTGATTGCATTTCTCTTTGATGTGCGCGCCGCTTTGGTGGCCGCGGTTGCCATACCGCTTTCACTTCTTGCGGGTGGATTGGTGATGTTCTTGAGTGGTGCCTCAGTGAACACCATGGTGTTGGCTGGCTTCGTGATCGCCCTCGGCGGCGTTGTCGATGATGCCATCATTGACATTGAAAATATTATGCGTCGCCTGCGACAACGTCGACATGAAGGTGCTCAACAATCGGTGGCCAGCGTTATTCTTGAAGCGACGATGGAGGTTCGTACCCCTATCCTTTATGCCACCTTAATCATTGTGATGGCGGTGGTGCCAGTTTTCTTTATGCAAGGTTTGTCGGGGGCGTTTTTTAAGCCATTGGTGCTGGCTTATGTGCTGGCCATGCTTGCATCGATGGTGGTTTCGGTCACCATTACTCCTGCACTTAGCTTTGTATTACTGAAGGATGCGCCGCTCAAGTCTAAAGGCTCTCCAATCGTCACTTGGCTAGTTGCGCGTTATGCGAAAGTCCTTGATAGGGTAACCCGCACGCCGCGCCTCTCGTACATTAGCGTTGCGCTTGTAAGCGTGATTGGTATTGGTGCTTGGCCGCTCCTAGGGCATTCGCTTTTGCCGGACTTCAAGGAGCGAGATTTTCTTATGCACTGGGTCACCGAGCCTAGCACCTCCCATCCTGAAATGGTCAGAATCACTACCCGGGCCAGTCGTGAGTTGCGCGCCATACCAGGAGTGCGCAATTTTGGCGCACATATTGGACAAGCCTTTCTCGCCGATGAGGTTTACGGGGTGTATTTCGGCGAGAACTGGATTAGCATTTCCCCAGACGTGAATTATGAAAAGACGATTGCCGCCGTGGCAGAGATGGTTGACGGGTATCCCGGCCTATACCGCGACTTACAGACTTACTTAAAAGAGCGAATCAGAGAAGTACTGACGGGAGCGGGCGAAGCTATTGTCGTGCGCATTTATGGACCCGATCTTAATGTCTTACGCGACAAAGCTGAAGAAGTCAGGCAGGCGATGTCTGGCATCAATGGCGTCGCGGCTTTGCACAAGGAATTGATGGTTGAAGTGCCTCAGGTTCAGGTGAAGGTGAAGCTTGAGGAGGCGCAAAAATATGGATTGAAACCGGGCGACGTGCGGCGCGCTTCGGCGGCCATTGTGGCGGGGAATGAGGTTGGCGATATTTTTATGGGCGGGCGAACCTATGACGTGCATGTGTGGTCGGAAAAGACCTCGCGCCATAACCTGCACGCCCTAGAACAAATGTTGATCAATACTCCGACCGGTAAGACGGTGCGACTATTTGAAGTCGCCGACGTTAGAATTGCGCCCACCCCCAATAGTATTAGCCGTGAGGGGGGGTCGCGCCGCATCGACGTCCACTGTAACACCAAGGATCGGGATCTTTCCTCGGTTGCGGAGGATGTGCAAAAAGCAGTTCAAAAAATTGACTTCCCGCTGGGCTATCGCGCGGTTTTGCAGGGCGAGTACGCAGAGTTGAAAGCGACGCGAAATCGTATGTTTGGCTACTCTCTCTTCGCGGCGGTTTCAATTTTCTTACTGTTGCATCTGAGTCTCGGTGATTGGCGCCTTGCTTCGATGGTATTCCTGACTCTGCCCTTTGCGCTCGTAGGTGGAATTTTGGCGGCCTTTCTGGGAGGGGGTGTTATTTCGTTAGGATCGTTGGTGGGCTTTCTAACGGTCCTGGGCATCGCCGCGCGCAACGGCATCATGATGATCAGCCATTTCCAGCACTTAGAGCGCTTCGAAGGCGAGGCCTTCGGTTTGAACTTGGTGTTGCGCGGAGCTCAGGAGCGTTTATCACCGATTCTCATGACGACTGGAGCGACCGCGCTCGCGATTGTCCCCTTGGTAATCTACGGCGATTTGCCAGGACACGAAATTGAGTTTCCTATGGCGATCGTTATTCTCGGTGGCCTGGTGACTTCAACTTTGCTGAATCTATTGATTGTTCCCGCGCTGTATTTACGTTTTGGTGGTGGATCAGTCAAGAGAATTGAGATCGAATCCGCAGCCAAACTGGCATCAAGCACAAGCTTTTTGGGGTAAGAAAATGATGCGCGCGCTATTGATCTTTCGGACTTCACGCTTGTGTTTTGTCCTTGGGCTGGCCTTTCTCTCTGCCTCCGGTTCCGCTCAGACGCAAGGCGTGGAAAAATTCGAGCAAGTACGGGTATATCTGGAACAGAACCTCCGTGACAAAGACGCCGAGGTCAAGTTTGATGCTGTTGGAACTGAAGTCGGCCTGGTGACACTAACGGTGACCGCACCCGATGGACGCGTTGT
>JANLRI010000716.1:0-2344 GCA_031361565.1 Betaproteobacteria bacterium
CTGGCAAAGTTCTCGCCAATCTGGATCGGAGTTTTGACTTCTCTGGTAACCTTGGCACAACCCTCATAATCATCTTGACGAACCGGCTCCTCAATCCAGATTAAGCCCTCACCGTCCAGCATGTGGCCACGTCGAATAGCTTCATGCACGCTCAGCGCCTGATTAAAATCGGTCATCAAATTGACCGAGTCGCCGATAGCCTTGCGTACTGCCTGCACCGCTTTAAGGTCGTCCCGCGCGTTGGCTCGTCCCAGCCTCATTTTTCACCGCAGAGAAACCCTCATCAAGCAGAGTCTGGGCTTCGTCAACCAGCTTACCCTCCGGCATGATCCCAAGACCTTTAGAGTTATAGGCACGGATCGGTCGCGGAGAAGAGCCGAGCAAGGTGGACAAAGGAAGACCCTTCGATCTGGCCAGCGCGTCCCAGGCGGCCATGTCAATGCCCGCCTGCGCCATGCGCAGCAAGCCTGCCAGGCCCAGCAAGGTGAATTTTTGAGTTAATTTACGCTCAATTTCGTACGGCGCTAAAACATCGCCCACGAGCAAGTCTGATAAAGACTCAAGCAAGCTCACAAGAGGTTTCAAGCTCACCGCAGAAATACCAATCAGGTAAGCGTGCCCGACCACACCCTGATCAGTCTCGCAATCGATTAACACCAGCGGTGCTTGCACAACGGCCCCTGTGCTTACATACAAAGGCAGGCTCATCGGCACGATCACTGCGCGAGCATTGAAACGCCTAATTTTTAAATCTGCTTTCACCCTGGTCCTCTGCAATTACTGGAAGCTCGCATGCCTCCGATACTCATCACCCGCTCAAGCTTACTACTGAGCGGTTAGAAATAGCGCTGGGTTAACCATCTGATGGTTTAAGCTCACCGACCAGTGTAGGTGGGGCCCGGTAACCCGGCCGGTGGCTCCAACCTCGCCAAGCGTAGCGCCCCGCGAAACTTGATCGCCAACCTGTACCGCCGACTTGCTGAGGTGACACATCATGCTCAACAAACCGGACCCATGGTCGACCCACACCGTTTTGCCATTAAAAAAATACTCGCCAACATCGATCACTGTCCCCGCCAAGGGCGAATAAAAAGGTGTGCCCGTAGCGGCGGCGATATCCATTCCACTATGGGGATTACGGGACGCGCCGTTAAAGACCCGCCTCAACCCAAAACTTGAGCTCTGTCGCCCCTCGGTGGGCGCCTGCATGCGGAAGGTGTCGGGTAGCGACGGACTGGGCTTCGACAGCAGCGCGGATATACGAGATTTTTCTCTCTCGTAACGCGCCAAATCTTCAGGGGAGAGATCAACCATCGATGGGGCGACCGTGAGTCGCTGTTCACGATAAACCTTGCGCTCAATCTTGAACTCAATCGATGATCCTCCCTCAAGGTCGATTTTGGCGGGGCCGGGCGCGGAGCCGAGGCCAAGCCCCACCACAGCAAACCACTCAGCCGAGCCCAACGGGCCAGGCTTACGCACGACCATGACAGGGATGCCTAAATAACTCGCGAGAGGTGCGCTCGCGCTAGTAGTGCCAAGGTTCAAAATTGCAATGCCACCCGGTACGCGCTCTTCTCTCGGCAGGCCCTTATGGGCCAATCCGCTTGGCTGCGCAGCCTTCTGAGGTGCTTTCTCTTTGCCCTTCGCAAGAACCATTGAGGGCAACACCAAGGCCAAGGCCCCCAAACGAGCCAAGCACTGTCTACGCCTGCAATCGCGCTCTTGACGGGTCTTGGTCATTTCGCCTGACATTGGCGACGCGTCTAAGAGCGAGCTCGAGGCGCACCCGTGAACAAGGCCGCAGCGCGTGACTTGATTTCGAGCAATTCATCCGCACTCACAGTGTATTCACCCGTGCTCTTGTCCACAATCACGCTAAATTCAACCTCTCGTCCCGCATTGGAGAGCATGCCCGAACTAAATTCATAGTCCTTATGCCTCCAGGGTAGGCCCTGTGTCGCAACATCGTACTTTTGGTACTCAACGTCATAGATTTCACCACTCGCTAAGTCCAACAAGCCCGTCGCTGTAATCACTTTGGTGAACAGGTCATCCGAAATCACGATTGGTACTTTTAAATCCACGATTCTTCCTCAATTACTTCCAAAGCGCCGATTGTAAGTCCAGCGCGATATTTTCGAAAAACACAATAGAGCTTCAACCTTTTAAACCCACAGGCTCGAAGCCAAAATGCCACATGACATAGCGCTGAACATGCCCTTACGGGCTCGGACACAGTAAACCAGCGCGGTACACTTCCGCTATGAGTATTTTTAGCTATTTTGAATCCCTGGTGCGAAACATCGACACCCCCGCAGGCACGGACGAGAAAGGGCCACCG
>JANLRI010000006.1:0-3730 GCA_031361565.1 Betaproteobacteria bacterium
ACGATAATGGCATAAGAGGGCACGATGCCCCCTTGAAACAATCCAAACACGGCGGAGATCAAGAATAGCGACATCAGCCCATCAAAAGGAATAAACAACAATAAGGCCAAGCCTTGCAAAGCCGAGCCCAACATCAGGGTCCGCAAGCCTCCAATGCGATCACAAATCGCCCCTGAGATGAGTCGGCTCAAGATGCCGAAGGCGAGCATGGTTGAAAGCATTTGCGCGCAACGCGCCACGCCATAACCTAAGTCGTTGCAGTAAGCCACGATATGCACCTGAGGCATGGCCATCGCCACGCAACATGCGACGCCAGCGACGCAAAGTAGGAAAAGCAAAGCCTGAGGCGCCAATCCTAGTGGTCGGTCCACAAGTGTTTGACCGAGCGCTGACGCTGCCGCCTGAGCTTTCGCGCTAAGTAAGCTTGCTTTTTCCGCACTGATTTGCCGAAGACGATTGGATGCGCCTGTGCCACGATGCAAGCAAAGCGCAAGGGGAAACATGGTGACAACGCAAAACACGCCAATACCAATATAGGTGTTGCGCCAACCCACCTGCTCCACAAAATACTGTGCAACCGGCGGCCAAAGCGCACCACCGAGATAATTGCCGCTGGCACAAATCGCCACAGCAATGCCACGTCGCTTTTCAAACCAGAACGATATCTCGGTCATCAAGGGGCTAAAGGTTGCCGAGCTTCCCATCAAGCCAATCAGTACGCCCTGGCACAGTGCAAACATCCAGATGTTGCTTGCGAATCCCGCTAACACAAAGCCCAGCCCCAAACAGAGGCTCGCACCAGCCAATGGCAGGGAAACGCCAAGCTTGTCGCCCAGTTTGCCCATAAAAACTCCGCCCAAGCCGAAGCCAATCATGGTCAGGGTATACGGCATCGAGGCCTGTGCGCGGCTTACTCCGAACTCGGCCTGTATGCCAGGCAGCACCACGATGACCACGTACATGCCGCAGCCACCAATGGTCATCAGTGCAAGTGAAATCCATAGGCGAAGCCAGGATTGAGGAGAGTCGACTTCGACCTGTGCAGTAGTGGTCACTGTAGCGGCATTCAACGACACTTGCGCCCTTTAAATGCCGCGAGTGTGAATCACACCACCGTCAACGGTTAAGGTCGAACCCACCACGTAATCTCCGGCGCGTGAAGCCAGGAAAATCGCCGCGCCCGCCATATCCTCAGCACTACCGATACGCCCGGCAGGGATGCGGCGACCAATTTCCACCGCGTGGTCGCGTGCATCGCGATTCATTTCTGAAGCAAAGGCGCCGGGCGCGATCGCGGTCACTACGATGTTGTCTTTGACTAAGCGCAGCGCCATGCGTCTAGTGAGGTGAATCAAACCCGACTTGCTGGCCGCATAAGAGTAGGTTTCCATAGGGTTCACCGCGACACCATCAATTGAGGCAATATTGATGACCTTCGCGACCTGCTTTTCGCCGCCCTTGCGTAGGTGCTTGATGAGGGCCTGGGTTAGAAAAAAGGGTGTCTTCATATTGAGATCGACCACTTTGTCCCAGCCCTTCTCGGCAAAATCATCGAAGGGCTCAGCCCAGGCTGCACCAGCGTTGTTGACCAAAATATCCAACGACGATTCATACGCAGAATAAGCCTCCACCAAGGAAGCAATGCCTTCCTTGGTGGAAACATCCGCAGGCAAGGACACGCAGGGGCCCAGCTTTGACAGCTCTTGTGCGGCTTGATCACAGGCGTCGGCTTTGCGCGCAGAAATGTAGACCCTAGCGCCTTGGGCAAGAAAGCCTTCGGCAATCATGCGGCCAATGCCCCGTGATCCGCCTGTGATGAGCGCCGAGCGGCCCTCAAGGGTAAATAGATTTTTCATGTTGTCTCCAAATCTTGTTAGTTGATGATCACCGAGAGCGGTCTCGTGTGGCGTTCTACACTAGAGAAGCACTGATTAAGCCAGCCGCTTGCCTACCCAAAATTCTGCGCCGCTGCCATGGCACCCATGCGCTTCGTGATCGCCATAAACTCCGCGACCGTGCCATCGATAATTTCTTGAGCGGACTTCACGGCGTGAATCAGTCCGGCGCTCTGGCCAGCAAGCGCTGGGGCCGCCTCCATGTCGCCCTCGAAATAGACAGCGCGAATGCCCTTGAGGGCGTCCAGTTCCATCAGCCCAGCCTCGTAAATCGCCTGGGTCCGGCTGGACTTCAAGGCTCGTATACACGGCGTCGATTTCTTATTCAACATGTAGGTCCCGGTGGCTTCAGCGCTGACAATCGCGTTCTTGTAATTAGCATGCACTGGGCTCTCCAATGAACTTACAAACCGAGTGCCCATCTGAATACCCTCAGCTCCGAGCGCGAAGGCTGCGGCCATGCCACGGCCATCACAAATTCCTCCGGCGGCAATTAAGGGCACCTCAACGCGCTCGCGAATCGCTTGCAACAGCACCATGGTCGAGACTTCCTCAGGGTTTTTGAAGCCGCCCCCCTCCGCGCCCTCCACCACGAGGCCGTCGATACCAGCATCAACGCACTTCAATGCGGTATCCAAGGTTGGGACCGCGTGGTAGACCACGATGCCCGCTCCTTTCAAGGGTGCAATAAACTTGGCAGGACTGCCCGCCGAGGTAGTCACAAACTTTACCCCACTCTCGCACACAAAACGCAGCATGGCGTCGTCCTTCAAAAAGCGAATTGGCAGGTTGACGCCAAACGGCAAACCCAGTTCGCGCATTTTGAGAATTTCGGCCTTGCAGTTCTCGGTTTCTCCCGAAGAGGTTTCGATAATGCCCAAGCCTCCGGCGCGTGACACTGCGGAAGCCAACTGAGTGCGTGCGATCCACCCCATCGGCGCCTGAAGAATCGGATAACGGGCGCCGGTATGAGCAGTAACTCGGTTCATGGTTTCCTAGAAAAAATTGAGGGGGATCGGCTTTTGCTACGATTAGTATGCAGAATATAACGAATGCAGACTATACCGAATGCAGACTATAACGAATGCAGAATATAACGAAAACGGAGACGGGCTATGAGACGGCAACAAAGTACAGGACGCACACTCTTGATGATAAACAAGCTGGCCAACGGCTTATCGGCGTTTGGCGCGCTGACGCTGACTCTCGCCAGTTTTACCGCCCAGGCTGCACCCGATCAAAAACTACTTGAGGCTGCAAGGAATGCCGAATCCAGCGTGATTGAGAGCCTTAAAACCATGGTTCAAATTGAGAGCGGTAGTGGCGATCAAGCGGGTCTTGCCAAGATGGCTGAGTTTCTTGATGATCGCTTAAAAAGCCTGGGATTCATCACACGCCGAGAAAAAGCGCTTGGGACCCAAGGCAAGCCTCCCAGTAATGGCGCGGACATTGTCGTCGGCAGCTTACGGGGCACTGGCAAGGGCAAGATCATGATGCAAGCCCATATGGATACCGTTTACGAAAAAGGCATCCTTCAAACCGAGCCGTTTCGCATTGATGGTAACCGTGTTTATGGTCCGGGTATCGCGGACGACAAGGGTGGCATCTCCGTGATCTTGCATGCGCTTAAGATTCTTAACCAGGCCGGGTGGAAAGACTTCCACACCCTGACCGTCCTATTCAATCCCGACGAAGAAATCGGCTCGCGAGGATCGGGCGAATTAATCTCGAGCTTGGCCGATCAGCACCAGACGGTACTCTCCTTTGAGCCCACTGGCGCCAAAGCCGTCGCCAAAACTGAAGCCCTGCTTCTTGGCGCCGCCGGGGTAGCAAGA
>JANLRI010000040.1:0-4244 GCA_031361565.1 Betaproteobacteria bacterium
CAGGCGCGAAACGAATGACTTGAGTATTGTGATTATAGAGCGAATTTTGAACTCTGTATACAGAGTACGTTGTTATTGAAACTATTGTTGGCCCGCTTCTTGCATCGTGTCATCGCATCAGGTTAAGGTACGTTTTAAGCGATGTCAGGCCGTGTTTTATGGTCTCCATCCGAACTCCACGGAGCGTCAAATGAAGATTGATTCGGTTAAGTCACCCAGTTCTAGCCAGATCGCCTTTGGGCCTGCGGGCGAAAAACTGTTCATCTCGGGTGCCATTGAATTCGCGGGCCCCTTGGATTTAGCGTGCACCCGTTTTGCATTACGCACCGTGGTCGCTTTGGGCCCAAAATTCAATTTGCGCCGGGACATTAACAATGTGATCACCTTAACGGGGCGTTATTTATGCTGGCCTGAGCCGATATTTTTGAAATTGAAGGAATTTGTCACGAAGCGCTGCGCCGAAGCTCCCGCTTGGGCCGACTCTACCAAGCTCGCCGCGGAAGATTTTATGCTCCGCCATGGCTCGTGGAATGGTCTGTATGACGATAGCTCCTTCTATTATTACTTGGACGAGTTCGTCAAACTTTATGCCAAGGAGATGATGCAAGTCTTCCAAAGCACGATCCAAAGCCTGGATTCGCGTTTGGCCAAATCGCGCATCCGACTTGTCGAAAATATTGACATGTTGAGTGCGGTGCTCGGACTTTCGGATTGCGAGCGCTCTCTCTTGATGCATGCTGCACAATGCAAACACCAGCGCGACCTGCGTCCCGTCCTGGTCGATTGCAAGGCTTCCAGCGCCCAAGAAGCGTATGGGATGCTCGCACAAATTCTCAATCTCAATCCCTCGGAAGTGGGTGCTGCGCTCAAATCCGGCGGTCGCTTAGAAATCCTGGGTCTGATCGAAACGCCTATCGCTGAGCATTCCATCACCGACCTGGGTGATCTGATGAGAGTCTCCGATAAATTGCTGGGAGTGTTGACCGCCGAATATCGTAATGAGTCCTCAATGATGGCAGCGTTCACCCGCCCGGCCGGCGAGACTCATCTTTCGATGGAAGACTTCCCGCACGTTGGCGATGATTTGCGCTACGTGGTGGCCTTGATGGAGGCGGCAGCCGCAGGACACGAGAAGGGTATCAACGTGCTTCTGTACGGTCCTCCCGGAACCGGCAAGACAGAGTTTGCCAAGTTACTCGCCAAGAAGGCTGGCTTAGAGCTTTATGAAGTCGATTGCCTCGACAAAGACGGCAATAGCTTATCAGGCAAGGAGCGTTACCGTTCTTTGCAAGTCTCTCAGGCGTTCCTCAAGGGGCGCTCTAAGGCCGCTATCCTGTTCGACGAAGTCGAAGATGTATTTCCGCCGATTGGCACTGAACTGGCCGGTTTGTTCCAATCCGAGGAGGCCCGTGGCTCGGTCAATGGTAAGGCCTGGGTAAATCAGACGCTTGAGCAGAACCCGGTGCCTACGATTTGGATCTCGAACTCGATTGGACAGATTGATCCGGCCTATCGCCGACGTTTTCAGTACCCAATGGAACTTGCCAACCCGCCACAGCGCGTGCGTGAAAACATTGCCCGCAAGTGCTTGGCAGATCTTGGTGTGAGCGAAGAGTTTGTCACTAAGATTGCCGCCCGCAAAACGGTGACGCCAGCGCAGATTCAATCCGCTGCCCGCTTTGCCCGCTTGACTCGGCGCGCGATTGATGAGCCTATTGAAGCTTTGATTGAGCTACAACTGCAGCGCAGTGACAAGGCCCTGGGCACTAAGGAAGCCGCCGATGATTTCCGGGTGAATGTCACCAGCTACGATTTGGGACTGCTCAATGTCGAAACCAAGCATTCAGTCGAGAAAATCATTACCTCGCTCAAAGCCCGTCCTCGCGCCAGCTTATGCTTTTATGGCTTGCCGGGTACCGGAAAGACGGCCTTGGCCGAGCATATCGCCAAATCGATTGAAAAGCCTTTGATGATTAAACGGGCCAGCGATTTGATGAGCAAATATGTCGGTGAAACTGAGCAACAGATGGCCCAGATGTTTGCCGACGCTAAACGCGAAGGAGCGGTACTGCTCTTGGATGAAGCAGATAGTTTTTTGCAGAATCGGCAGATGGCCGTGCGCAATTACGAAATCAGTGAAGTCAATGAAATGCTACAAGGCATGGAGCGTTTTGATGGCATCTTTATTTGTACAACCAACTTGTTCGACCGTATCGATGAAGCAGCGTTACGGCGATTCTCGTTCAAACTGAAGTTTTTGCCTTTAAATGCCGAGCAGCGTCAACAGATGTTTATCAATGAAGCTCTGTGTGGCGATGTCGAGGGCTTGACCGATGCTCTTCAGGCTCGCATTGGCAAGATGGAGATGTTGGCCCCGGGTGACTTTGCGGCCGTGAAGCGCCAGTACGTGCTGTTCGATGAGAAACCCGATCCGGTGCAGTTTATTGAGCAACTCGAGAAGGAGCATGGGGTGAAGGCTGATGTGAAGTTCAGCAAGCCTATTGGGTTTGTTCATTAATTGATTCCCTAGGCGTGCGCTTGATCGTCTCCGTGAATACCGCTCCATTGGGCCGGTGGGACAGTCATCAGGGAGGGGTAAAGGAGGAGCCTCTCTGGGCAGAGAGGGCAGCCGCGGCGCTGAGTGTCACATTAGGTTTGACCGACTAAATACTCCTGGGCGAGCTTATTGAACAGGGCTCGTCCATTCTCGGAGAGATAGGGTGCAACCAGGGACAGTACTTGAAATGCGCCTCGGGCCATTGCCTGACTTTGGTACACCTGCTCGTTGAAGCGGCGCGCGTTACGGATGTATTCGAACGAGAGCCAGTAGGTTGTAACCACAACCATATTGGTAGAAAGCGCCTCAATCTCTTTGGGGTTGGCTTGCATCTCGCCGGATTTGGCGAGAGCCGAACATAGCGCGTGGGCCGCCTTAGTTTTACGTTCCACGATGGTTCTAAAGTGAACTTCCAGCTTGCGGTTTTTGGAGAGCAAATCGTTCAAGTCGCGGTAGATGAAGCGATGCTTCCAAATGGCTTCAAAGAGCAAATGCAAAAACAGCCAGGCATCTTCAAAGTTGATTTCTCTTTTGAGCGGGGCATCGAGAAGGTCGTCTATGTCGCGTTCGAACTGCTCAAAGAGACCGTCCACAATGTCTTCTTTATTTCGAAAGTGATAATAGAGATTGCCGGGACTAATATTCATCTCGTCGGCAATCGCGCTGGTCGTGACATTGGGCTCGCCAAGATCATTAAACAAACGTAGTGAAAGCTCGAGAATGCGCTCGCGTGTACGGCGTGGTGGCTTGCGTTGCATGCCTGCTCCGGGAAACCTTTGGTGAGCGAGAGTCTACAACACCCCGAGCCTTTAAAGTACAAAGACTTTCAAAAACACAGGGCACCGATTTACTTGGATTAGCCAGCGCGACATCGCTTTCTTGATGCTCCGTTTCAGGCCATCAGTTTGCGTAATTTCAAGTGTCGTTGTAGATCGTCTAGGGACAGCGAGAGATCTTTTTGTGCCCGGCCCAGTCGGCCGCGAGAGACCCAAGCCTGATCTTGGCTACGATCCGCACGTATCAGGCTCATGTTCGCTTGCTGAAGGATTTTACGATTTAGGCGCAAACCAACCTGAGCAAAGCTTGGTGCAAGGTCTTTGTATCGATTGAGTAGATCAGCCCTGGTGCTGAGGTAGGCATGTTCACATAATCGCCTGCGCCCTGACAGGCTAAAAATATCAGTGAAGAATGTGTCCGCATCCAAGCGACTAGGCTCCAAGAGGACGATTTTAGCGTCTGGGTGCGTCATCTTGTATTTCTCTAAGCCGACCGACATGCGTGAACGAATGACGGTGCGTATTGTCTGCCGCAGCACCGTACTCAGGCTGGCCGTCACCGCATTACCGTCCTTTTTATGCCCTCTGCGGAGACCGCCGTAAGGTACCAGGGGATTGACGCAAAGTACAAGCTTGGCACCCTGTTTCAGGGCGACCGAGGCATGCAAAGTCTTGGTGAGCGCGCCGTCGACATAAGATCTGCCGTCGATGACGACCGGCTTGAATAGGCCCGGTACAGCGCTTGAAGCGGACACTGCTTTAGCGATGCCAACCTTGTCGTGTCCTAAGGAGCCGAACTCGACGGGTTCACCGAGTTCAACATCCGTCGCCACGATACGAAGTGTGGTCGTGAGCTTTCGGAAGTCATTGCTGCGACCGGTTTGCTCGAAAAGCTGGCTGAGTTTTTCCTC
>JANLRI010000520.1:0-7387 GCA_031361565.1 Betaproteobacteria bacterium
GCTTTTCATGACATCAACCCCGCGGCGCCTGTGCATTTCCTCATGACGCCAAAGGTTCATCTCGACAATCTTTATGACGCAGATTTAAAGCATCAAGCGGTGCTCGGTAAAATGCTGGGCATGGCAGGACAGCTTGCCAAGCAGGAAGGCTGCCACAACGGCTTTCGCGCGGTGATCAACAATGGGGTGGTTGGCCGCCAAGAGGTGTATCATTTACACATACATGTGATGGGCGGAGACGCGCCCCTAGGTTCACGCCAGGGCGGTTAAAAACGCCCCTTTTTGGAGAATATAATGGGTTCACTAAGCATTTGGCATTGGTTAATTGTGCTGGTCATCGTAATGATGGTGTTTGGCACGAAGAAACTTCGTAATATGGGTCAGGATTTGGGCGGTGCCGTCAAGGGTTTTAAGGACGGGATTAAGGAAGGCTCTGCTGAAGCCGGCGCAAAAACCACCGATGCTGCCAGCGCTGCGGCTAAAACGATCGACGTTCAGGCTAAAGAGAAAGTCTGAAGTCGGCCTGCTCGCAAGTTTCCGGCGCTGTAATCTGAGCCACGCTATCCTGAGCCACGCTATCCTGAGCCACTATAACTGAGGACCCAAAGCGCCTCAGTGTTTGTGAGGCCCGGTAGTCGCCGGGGCCTAATTGTTAAGGCTTGTGCTGCCCCCGTCTTCTTTAAATGCTCTCGCGCTCTTGCGTTTTACTTGCAGCGATTTATTTGACCCCTATTCGTTTGATCTCAATTCGTTTGATCCCTTTGGCTTTGGCTAGAACTTCCCCTTTGCGTTTGCACCATGTTTGATATCGGCTTTTCAGAACTGATGATCATCGGCATTGTTGCGCTGGTCGTGCTTGGCCCCGAGCGCTTGCCCAAAGTGGCTAAGCAGGCTGGTGAGTGGATGGGCAAGCTGCAACGATATGTGGCCGATGTCAAAAGCGATATCAATCGTCAGATGGAAGTTGCCGAGCTTCGTAAGATGCAGGAAGAAGTTAAGGACGCGGCACGTTCAATTGAATCGTCAGTGCAAAGTAGTTTGAATGACACCAAGAAAGAGTTGGACTCCATTCAAACCAGTTTCCTAGAAGAGCCGCCGGGCACGCCTGCTCCAGAGCCTTCGGACTGGGAAAAGAGTTATGCCCTGCGTCGCACTCGCGACAAGATCAAGGAGCGCCGCGTTGAGCGGGCGAAAGAGCTTGGTCATAAATTGCCCAAAAGAAAGTCTTGGTAGCGCGATTGTGGCCATGAAACTTTCCTCCATTTTCAAGCGTAAAAATCAAGCTGCCCTACCTGCCCCTGGTGAAGAGCCGCAGGAAGAAAGTTTTGTCTCTCATTTGGTCGAGTTACGTGACCGGATGATTCGCTCGCTCTGGTTAGTCGTTCTGATTTTCTTTGTCTGCTTCTACTTCTCCGGCGACATCATGAAATTTCTGTCGCAGCCGCTTCTCGAAGCGCTACCCCCAGGAAGCCGACCGATCTCCACGGACCTGGCCGGTACCTTCTTTACCTTAACGAAAGTCGCCTTTCTGTCGGCCTTGCTGATTTCACTACCCTGGGTGCTGTATCAAGCCTGGGCTTTTGTCGCGCCCGGCTTGTATGAGCATGAAAAGAAGTTCGCGCTGCCTTTGATCGTGTCGTCGGTATTTTTCATGGTGTTGGGCATTTCGTTTGCCTACAAGTTTGTACTGCCTGCCGCCTACAAGTTCTTCATCTCTTTTGCAGCGACTTCGGGCGCTGACACCATGCAAGACATCCAGAAATATTGGGATTTCACACTCTCGATCTTCTTTGGTTTTGGCATTACGTTTGAAGTGCCGGTCGTTGAGATGCTTTTGGTGAAGCTCGGAATGGTTTCGGTGAAACAACTGCGGGAGGCGCGACGCTATGTGATTGTCGGAGCCTTTGTGGTTGCGGCCGTGCTCACACCTCCCGATGTATTGTCGCAATTCATGTTGGCGATACCACTTTGCCTACTCTATGAGCTGGGTATTTTCCTGGCGGGCTTTATCAAAGCACATAGCGCATCGCCCGAAGAAAAAGCGAGCACGACAGAGGCCGAGAAGTCGGCTGATTAGCCTGCTTAGTTTTGTAATTCCAGCTTTGATCACTCTCGATGCCTTGCGGAGCCCGTAGGCCGTAAACTTCCCCTCTCGCGATTATTTGGAGGTGAACATTGAGTGCACAGACTGCCACCGTGGGCCCATTATCTGGACTCAAGGTCGTAGAACTCGGACAGGTCCTGGCTGGCCCGTTCGCAGGTGCCGTCTTCGCTGACCTCGGTGCCGAGGTGATTAAGATTGAGCGACCCGATGGCGGTGATGATGCGCGCAATATGGGGCGTAATTTTCGCCACGGCGACTCGCTTATCTTTCAAGTGTTTAATCGTGGCAAGGCTTCGCTTGCGCTCGATCTAAAAAGTGTTGACGGCCTCGAAGCCTTACATGCCATCGTCAGTGCTGCGGACGTGATGTTGCATAACCTCAGGCCCGGTGTTCCGGAGCAACTCGGAATCGACGGTGCCCGCATGTGTGCTCGCCATCCTCGATTGGTGTACTGTGAAATGTCAGCTTTCGGTGCGGTAGGGCCTCTCAAGAACCGCCCAGGTTATGAGCCCCTGATTCAAGCCTTTAGTGGCCTGTCCAGTATCAACGGCGATCCAGAGGGTCCGCCGATTCGCATGGGGGCTTCAATTTGTGATCAAGGTACGGGCATGTGGACGGTGATTGGTGCGCTGTCGCTTTTGCAGCGCCGGGCTGAGACCGGCCGAGGTGGCATTGTCGCCACCTCTTTACTCGAAACGGCCATGAGTTGGAGCGCTCAAAAGACCGATGCGTATCGTAACGAAGGGACCTTGCCCGAGCGCCATGCCAGCGGTCATCCTTCCTTTGTGCCCTATGAGTCCTTTGAGGGGAGTGACGGACCGTTTTTGATTTGCGTGGGCAATGACCGGCTCTTTGAAAAGTTCTCAGCGGTTTTGCAACGCCCGGATTGGCCGCTGGACGCTCGCTTTAAAGGCAATCGTGATCGTCTCGCGAACAAGGGTGAAATGCTGATGCAGATTCGAGCCGTGCTGGTCCAAAGACCACGGCAGGTTTGGTTGCAAGCGTTGGAGGCGGCAGGTGTGCCTTGTGCGCCAATCAATACTATCCCGGAAGTTTTGAACGAGCCGCAAGTGCGTGCCTTGGGAATACTTCAGGCAGTGCCCGGTGAAGATTTTGAGTTGACCGGTTTGCCGATCAGTTTTGACGGCGAGCGGCCGATGATTCGTTGTGGTGCTCCCCGTCTCGGGGGTAAAAGAAATGTGCAAGACGACGCTTAGACAGGCGACGGCTAAGCAAACAACAGTAAAGCGAATGGATCATTTCAATGAAGCCCTTTCATAAGATTGCCGTGCTCGATATCAGCCAGGGTATTGCCGGGCCAATGTGCGGTGCAATTCTTGCACGTCAAGGCGCCAAGGTGATCAAGGTTGAACCTCTGGGTGGCGATTGGATGCGGGGCACTGGGGCAAGTCGCGAGCAGATGTCGGCGAATGTGATTTCAGGAAATATCAATAAGCGTAGTATCGCCATTGATGCCAGTAAGACTGAAGGTCGGCAAGCCTTGCTACGCTTAGCCAAGCAGGCTGATGTGCTGGTGGAGAATTTTCGCACCGGTGTCATGGCGCGCTTAGGGCTCGATTACCCAAGCTTGAAGGCCTTGAACCCAGGGCTCATTTACTGCTCGGTGAGTGGTTTTGGGGCGCAAGGTCCGTACGCTGCCAAGGCCGCTACCGACTCTGTGTTGCAGGCCTTCACAGGCATGCTTCTGGCCAATGGCATCAAGACTTCGGTCGATGGCGTTTCAGGGTTAATACCCAAGCGAATTGGTCTTTATGTGCCGGACAACATCAGCGCCATTTACGCGGCTCAGGCCGTGAGTGCGGCCCTGTTCGAGCGCGCAGAAACGAAGCTTGGTCAACATATCGAAATCTCACTGGCTGAGGCCAGTAGTGCTTTTCAGGCGGGTCCGATGATCGACAGTTTTTTATTTCCGGACGCGAGCGAACGAGGTGCCGTGCTCGCGCCCGCCGGGGATTTCCAAACGGCCGATGGTTGGATCATTGTGGCCTCGCTCACTGATGAGATGTTCAAGCGTCTGGCGCAGGCAGTTGATCGCGAAGCGTGGCTGCGCGATCCGCGCTTTTCCGAAAACAGCGAGCGTAAACGCAACTTTAACGAGATCAATGCGGCGCTTGCGCTGGTATTAAAAGAGCGTGGTAACGCCGAGTGGTTGGAAAGGCTGGAGGCCGCCGATGTTCTGGTAAGCACAGTGAATGACTACCATGCCTTTAGGGACACGGAGCAAACTCGGGCCATGGGTTATTTTGGGGAGGTGGAGCAGGCCCCTTATGGCCGACTCACCGTCCCGCATCTGCCCGCCAGTGATCGCGAGCTTCGGCCGGCGCCACGTCTAGGCGAACATAGCCGTGAGATCTTGTCCGAATCCGGTTTCAGTCTTGCCGAAATTGAGGCGCTGATTCTGCAAGGTGTAGTCGAGCAACGTGCAGATAGGCCTGCTTTGCCTAAGGAAGGAATGCCCGCCGAAGCCGAGTATAAGCATCAGGGACGAACATGAATGCCCGTGCTGAAGTAGTAGTGCAAGCCTCCGATGCTTCAATTCCAGTCACAACGAATTTCGAACGCCGCGCTTTGCTCAAGAGCGCCCTGGCCATGATGGCTGGGCTGAGCGTAATGTCGGCCCGCTCACAGAGCTACCCCGTGCGACCGGTGCGTGTGATGTTGCCCTACCCGCCGGGCGGTCCTACCGACGTGCTGGTACGAATCGTTGCAGCCAAGCTGAGTGAGGCGATGGGCCAAAACTTTAGCGTAGATAATAAAGCGGGTGCTTCAGGCATGATCGGATCCGCCGAGGTGGCTAAGGCTGCACCGGACGGCTACACTTTGCTTGGCAATGCCTCGATTCATGTGATCAATCCCAGCCTCTATCCAAAGGCTACCTTCGATGCCATTGTCGACTTTTCGCCGATCACCCAACTGGCAAGTGTGCCTTTAATTTTGGTGGTCAATAACGACCTGCCTGTAAAGACCGTACGAGAGCTCATCGCCTATGGCAAAGCCAATCCCGCTCGCATGAATTTTGCTTCTTCCGGCAACGCGGCGGCGCCGCATCTTGCCGGTGAGTCTTTCAAGATCGCCACCGGGGTGCAGATGCAGCATGTGCCCTACAAGGGAAGCACACCTGCACTCACCGATTTGATTGGCGGCCAGGTTCAATTGATGTTCGACTCCATGCCCTCAGCAACGCCCTTCGTAAAATCCGGTAAGTTGCGCGCGCTCGCTGTGAGCACGTCCAAACGCTCGCCAGCCTTTCCCGATCTGCCCACCATTGACGAGGCCGGGGTGCCGGGCTTTGACATCAGCACCTGGTACGGTTTGTGGGCGCCGAAGTCGACGCCTAAAGATCTTGTTGATCGCCTCGCCGTCGAGGTGGCGAGGATTTTGAAGTTGGCAGAAGTGCGTGATCGTTATGCCGCGCTGGGTGCTGAGCCAATCGGCAGCAGCCCGGAGGAGTTTGCCGCCTATTGCAAAAGTGAGCTTCTCAAGTGGAGCAAAATTGTCAAGGAATCTGGTGCGAAGGCGGATTAAGGAACTGTTATCTCGTTGCACTTTACGCGGTGCTCGATAAGAGCATTGCTCAATTCGAGAAATTAATCGGAGACTGTTAATGGCATATCGCATTGGATGGATTGGTTTGGGTCGCATGGGCGAGGCCATGGTTAAGCGCCTCATCAAGGCTGGGCATCCGGCGAGGGTTTGGAATCGAACGCGCAGCAAGGCCGAGCCGCTTGTCGAATATGGCGCGCAGATCGTGGATACCAAAATCGCATTGGCCGACAGTGATGTGGTGTTCACCATGGTCTCCACCACGGATGATCTAAAGCAAGTATTGTTTGCCGAAGGAGGGCTCACTACGGGTGCTCATAAGCCCCGCATTGTCGTGGATAGCTCCTCCATTTCCCAAGAAGGCTCCGCCGAAATTCGTGTCCGTCTCGAGGCCATGGGCGTCGCCTACTTGTGTGCCCCCGTGTCCGGCAATGCCAAGGTGGCCAAGGCGGGCAAGCTCTTGATTGTGGCCTCCGGGCCAAGGGCTTTGTACACCGAGGTCGAACCCTATCTGCAGGCGATGGGACGAAAGGTCATGTGGGTAGGCGAGGGTGAGCTGGCACGAGTTTGGAAGATCGCGCACAACACCATGTTTGGCGTGGTCATCCAGAACCTTTGCGAAATTACCGTGATGGCCGAGAAGGCCGGTATTCCTCGCCATGTTTTTCTCACCAGTATCAATGACTCCGTCTTGGGTTCGATGTACACGCGCTACAAGACACCGATGCTCACCAATTTGACGTTTGACCAAGTGACCTTCACTCCTAAGCTACTTCTGAAGGATATGGATCTCGGCCTGGGTGCGGCGAAGGCCTATGGTGTCCCTATGCCTGCGGCCGCCGCCACACGGGAGTCGATCGCTCGCATGGTCGGCCAGGGTCATGATCACATTGATTTTGCCGTGTTGCTTGCGGAGACTGCAAAAGATGCCGGCCTCACCTTGGTGTCTGAAAACGTTGCCATGAGTGACGGACTCGAGAGTTGAAGATGGTCCGTACCCTAATTCGCGGCGCCACCCTGATCACTATGGAGGCGGGGCGCTCCGCACTTCCTGACGTGATGTTGAACGCTGATCTTTTGGTGCAAGATGAATGCATCGAAGCCATCGGGGTCAATCTGCGCGCCGAGGGCGCTGAAGTGGTGAGTGGTGACGACTGCATTGTGATCCCTGGCCTGATCAATGCGCACATGCATACTTGGCAGACGGCCCTTCGCGGTCTGGCTTCGAACTGGACCTTGCTGGAGTACTTCCAAAAAATGCATGCCGGTTTGGCCAACGTATTTTTACCAGACGATTTGTACATCGCTACGCTGGTTGGAGCTTTGAATCAGATCAACTGCGGCACCACCACCTTAGGAGATTGGTGTCATAACAATCGCACGCCTGAGCACAATGATGCGGCCATTGCGGGTTTGATCGAGAGCGGCATTCGAGCTGCTTTTTTTCATGGCACACCTAAGCCTGATCCCCTGCCCGGTGAGTTGCCTTTTTGGGAGCGCCCTCATCCACGCGCGGAGTTGGAGCGCTTAATGAAAGCGCATCAAGGGCGGCCCCTGTTGAATATCCATGCCGCCATTCTCGGGCCGCATTACTCCACCCTGCAGGTCGCTCTGCACGACTTTCAGATGGCCAAAGATCTGAACATCATTGCATCCATGCATCAAGGCGGTGGTCCGGCACGAAGCCCCGAGGGTTGGCCGGTTTTGGAGGGCATGAAT
>JANLRI010000082.1:0-5083 GCA_031361565.1 Betaproteobacteria bacterium
GAACCGCTTTTTTGCGCTCTCCGTTTCCACATGCGCGCATTGTCAGTATCGACACGTCGGCCGCCAAGGCAATGCCCGGCGTGGTGACTGTTTTGACCGGTGCAGATCTGGTTGCAGCAGGACTGAAGCCCATGCCGGGTCCCGCGGGTTTCGTGCGCGCTGATGGAAAACCAGCCGCCACTCCTGCCCGCTTTATTTTGGCTCACGAGAGAGTGCGTTATGTCGGCGAGCCGATGGTGGTGGTGGTCGCTGAAACTTTAGACCAGGCGCGTGATGCGGTCGAAGCGATCGCTTTCGAATGCGAAGACATAGCCCACGTGGTGAGCATTGAAGATGCAATGCGTGCCGGTGCAACGGCACTTTGTGACGAGGCTCCTGACAATATCAGTGCCGAAATGCGGCATGGCAAGGCCGCCGTTTGTGACGAGGCTTTCGCGAAAGCGGCTCATGTAGTCAAGCTCGATATCGACAACCAGAGGGTGGCCGCACTGACCATCGAGCCGCGCTCGGTACTTGGCTACCCTGACCCCGAATCGGGCCGCCTGACCTTGCGCCTCAGTACCCAGATGCCCACGGGTGTTCGAGATACTGCGGCTGGAGTTCTAGGAATCAAGCCGCAAGAAATGCGCGTGATCGTGGACGATGTAGGCGGCGGTTTCGGCATGAAAACCGGTATGTACGCCGAAGACGCCGTGGTCGCCTACTGCGCCAAAACTTTGCAACGTCCAGTGAAATGGGTCGCCGATCGAAGCGAAGAATTCTTGAATAGTTACCACGGCCGCGATGTGTATAGCCATGCAGAGCTCGCACTTGCCGCAGATGGCAAAATCCTGGGCCTGCGCGTTTACGGCCTCGCCAATGTCGGAGCCTACGCTACTGGCACAGGAGTTGCGATTCAACTCCTGATTGGGCCCTGGGTGCAAACCAGCGTCTACGATATTCAAACCATTGACTTTCAATTCAAAGCGGTCCTTACCAACACGGCTTCGACTGCAGCCTATCGAGGTGCTGGACGCCCCGAGGCTATCTACATCATCGAGCGCCTAATGGACGAGGCGGCTCGCCAAATCGGGATGGATCGAGTCGCTCTGCGTCGCAAGAACTTCATTCAACCTTCGCAAATGCCCTACAAAAACCCCATGGCCCAACTCTATGATGTTGGTAATTTCGAGTCCATCATGAACCAAGGACTTGCGCTCGCTGACTGGAATGGCTTTGCGGCGCGCGAAGCTGCCTCCAGGGCAAGCGGCAAGTTACGAGGTTTGGGTTTGGCAACCTTCCTTGAGTGGACGGGTGGCAATGTCTTTGAAGAGCGTGTCACGGTGACTGTTTTGCCTGACGGCATAGTCGAAGTTTTCTCAGCAGTGAACGCCATGGGACAAGGCATTGCCACCACGCTCGCTCAATTGGTAGTCGATGCTTTTGGAATCCCACTGGACAAGGTGCGCATTGTGCTTGGCGATACCGATAAAGGCACTGGTTTTGGTAGTGCCGGCTCACGCTCTATTTTCGCGGGCGGCTCGGCTGTTCGCACCGGTGCGGATCGCGCTCTGGACCATGCCAAGCAACTTGCAGCCCGCGATCTCGAAGTGGCACCCGCCGACCTGGACTATAAGGCCGGACGCTTTAGCGTTAAAGGGACTGATATCGGTATCGACCTGGCCAGCCTTGCCGACAAGCAACCTGATCGACGCATTTTCCTGGAGTCCACCAGTGCGGTGGCCGGGCCTACTTGGCCCAATGGTTGCCATGTAAGCGAAGTCGAGATTGACCCCGCAACCGGCGAGCTTGAGATCGTCGCCTATTCCTCGGTCAGCGACGTAGGTAGGGTGATCAACCCGATGATCGTTATGGGCCAGCTTGATGGCGGCGTGGTGCAGGGCCTTGGGCAGGCGCTCAATGAAGCCCTCATTTACGAGCGCGAAACCGGCCAACTGATTACCGGCAGCTTGATGGACTACAACGCCCCTCGTGCCGATCTAGTGAACATTCTCTTCAAGACTGAGATGGATCAATCGGTGCCTTGTGCGAACAACCCACTCGGCGTGAAGGGGGTGGGTGAGCTTGGGACCATCGGAGCGACGCCCTGCATTGTGAACGCCGTGGCAGACGCTTTGGCAAGAGTCGGCAGGCCGGACCTTTCTCCGATCGTGCAAATGCCAATGACTTCTGCAAAACTCTGGGCAATGTTGAATTAACCCTCACAGGCATTACTGTCTAAGTTTCGGTCGCCCGAGATTTAGTCAGCGCATCCTTAGGCTTTTCACCAGGTATTGCGTAGCTCGCGAAGTTTCATAAAAACCGTTTTCGCATCTGGAAAATCAGGCAAATCCGGGAAGCTTTCGCGCAGTTTGGCAATCACGCTTGGACTAGTGAGACGAAAGAAAGTGTTGTGCTGTTTCTCTTCCTTGAGCGTGGTGACCAGCGAGCTTGCCGGATCATGATCAGTGACTTTAGGCAATAGGGCGCTTGCCGCCGCATTATCTGGCTCACGCGACAAGGTGTACTTTAAATTCGTCTCGATGTAATCATGGCCCGGATAAACCAGGGTATTGTCTGGCAGCTTAGCCAATTGGTCGGCGAATGTCGCGTACAAAGCGTGTACATCACCACCGTTGTGGACATTTCCTGCTCCCGCGTTAAATAGCGTATCGCCTGAAAATAATGCCGGGCGCTCGGTGTGCGAGCGTAGGCAAATATGACACATAGTGTGACCCGGGGTATCGAGGCATTCGAGTTCTACCGTCTTGCCAACCTTAATGATGTCGCCCGCCACTACGCCGCGATCCATCCCGGAAATACTGCCGCCGGCCTTAGCGTGTGCGATGACCTTGGCTCCAGTCGCCGCGACTACCGCCTCATTGCCACCCGTGTGGTCGTGGTGCTCATGGGTATTGAGAATCTGAGTAATATTCCAGCCCTTTGCCTTAGCGGCAGCCAATGTTTTCACGTGATCCAATGGATCAATCGCCAAGGCTTCACCCGTCTCAGGGCAGGCGATCAGATAGTTAAAATTTCGGTAGTTGTTGCCTGTCCAAATGCGCTCGACGATCATGCGGTACTCCGGTTACTTGCTCGATGGCGCAATACTACTCCGGCTCGAACAAACACTGGTTTCAAGTGCGACTTACTTCAAACAGGATTTGCAAGTTTGCCTGCACCGGCTTGTCGTAGAAAATCGCTCAGACCTTGCCAGCGCCGTTGCGTGTTCAATCCGTGAATCGTCAATCCATGAATTCGACAAGCGTTCTAAAGACTCCTATCATCGAACATCAACCTTAAACTTTGGAGACCCGATGACTTCCGCCACGAATATTGTGATTGCGCTTGTTGCTCTCTTGCACGTCTATTTTCTGGTGTTGGAAATGTTCCTATGGGACAAGCCTCTCGGCCTGAAAACTTTTCGCCAAACGCCGGAGTCTGCAGCCGTCACAAAAGTCTTGGCCGCGAATCAAGGCCTGTACAACGGCTTCCTTGCAGCCGGTTTAGTCTGGGGCCTTTCGCTGGGCGTGGAAGGATTTTCGGTCAAAGTATTCTTCTTGAGCTGCGTCATCATCGCAGGCCTCTACGGCGGTGCAAGTGTCGGCAAGAAGATCATTTTTGTGCAAGCGCTCCCTGCGGCGATTGGATTGGTCTTGCTCTTCGTTGGCAAATAGCTGGCGCTTATCGGCGCTGATCGCTATCTTCAGAGAGATATTGGAACGGAGCAGCGCTCAACAGGTGAGCGCTCGATCTCCCTCAATCAAAAGCGGTCTCAGCCGAGAAGGACGTGGTAGGTGGCGTAGCGAAGTAGTGGAAGGAGCGGCGGCCGCCAGGTCGACGCGGGGGGACATGAGCGAAGCCACCTACCACGGCGTTCTCGGCGCGCGAACTCCTCAACAACGCCAAATCGCTGCGTCTTAACTTGTCGGCACCCTAAGCAAGCGAACCCCGCCTGCGATCACAGGCCCGCATCAATGGAGGAACGATCAGCACCAAGGCCGTGATGATTAGCAAAATCAATGACACTGGACGCTCAATGAGAATGGTCCAGCGCCCTTCCCCAATCGACAGACCATTCCTTAGCTGGGCCTCCGCCATTGGCCCCAGAATCATACCCACGATGACCGGCGCAGTGGGAAAATCGAAGCGGCGCATCAGCACCCCTAACAAGCCAACGCCGAACATCAGATATAGATCGAACGTGCTCTGACGCATGCCATACACACCAACGGTGGCAAAAATCAAAATCCCGGCATACAACTGAGGCCTTGGTATTTTCAGCAGCTTGACCCACAGCCCCACCATAGGCAGGTTAAGGACCAACAACATGACGTTGCCGATATAGAGCGACGCAATCAAGGCCCATACTAGGGCAGCCGAGCTCGTGAATAAAGTCGGCCCGGGTTGAATGCCATAGTTTTGCAAAGCATTGAGCAAAATCGCCGTGGTTACTGAGGTTGGAATGCCCAAGGTGAGTAGGGGAACCAAGGTGGCAGTGACTGCAGAATTATTGGCCGCTTCCGGCCCTGCCACACCTTCAATCGCTCCTATTGTTCCGAACTCTTCCGGATGCTTGGTGAGTTTACGCTCAGCAGCGTAACTCAAAAACGTTGGAATTTCCGAGCCACCCGCAGGGATGGTGCCGAACGGAAAACCAATGGCCGTTCCGCGCAGCCACGCGGGCCAAGATCGCCGCCATTCTTGCCGGGTCATATGCGCGCTATTGATCTTGTTCATGGCCGACTCCGAGCGACCTTCATAGAGCACGGTATACAGCCCCTCACCGATAGCAAATAGTCCCACGGCGATGAGCACCACCTCAAGCCCATCCATAAACTCAGGGATGCCAGCCGTATAACGCACAGCGCCGGTGATTTGATCAATCCCGACCAAGCCAATGGCCAATCCCAGAAACAAAGCCGTTAGGCCTCGCAACGCGCTGCCCCCAAGCACTGCGCTCACGGTAGTGAAGGCCAGGAGCATCAAACAAAAGTACTCAGGAGGGCCGAGCTTGACGGCATACTCGGCCACAAAGGGCGCAAACAGGGTAACGAGAACCGTGGCAATGGTACCCGCCACAAACGAGCCGATGGCAGAAGTA
>JANLRI010000525.1:0-3368 GCA_031361565.1 Betaproteobacteria bacterium
TCGGTTTTTCCGACACCGGTTGGTCCAGAGAACAAGAAGGAGCCGATTGGTTTATCGGGTTTACCTAGCCCAGACCGAGACATCTTGATCGCGGCCGCGAGGGCCTCAATGGCTTTGTCCTGGCCGAACACCGTGTTTTTAAGATCGCGATCCAAGTGCTGCAACTTGCTGCGGTCATCGGTCGACACCGACGCCGGAGGAATGCGCGCAATTTTTGACACGATGTCTTCGATCTCGGCTTTTCCAATGGTTTTCTTTTGTTTCGCCTTCGGCAAGATGCGTTGAGCGGCACCGGCTTCGTCAATCACGTCAATCGCCTTGTCGGGCAAATGACGATCATTGATGTATTTGTGAGAAAGCTCAGCCGCTGTTGTCAGTGCCGCAGCGGAATACTTAATGCCGTGATGCTCTTCAAAACGCGACTTCAAGCCACGCAAGATCTGCACAGTTTGCTCAACGGTGGGCTCAATGACATCAATCTTTTGGAAGCGACGCGATAGGGCATGATCTTTTTCAAAAATGCCGCGATACTCGGTATACGTCGTCGCACCAATACACTTCATTTGCCCAGACGATAACGCGGGCTTGAGCAGATTCGACGCATCCAAAGTACCTCCAGAGGCCGAGCCCGCACCAATAATAGTGTGGATTTCGTCAATGAAAAGGATAGCATTCGGCGTTTGCTTGAGTTGTTTAAGCACGGCTTTGAGGCGTTGTTCAAAATCGCCACGGTACTTGGTCCCTGCAAGCAGTGCACCCATATCCAAGGAATAGACCAAGCTTTCCTTCAGAATATCGGGTACATCACCTTCGGTAATTCTCCACGCCAAACCTTCTGCAATGGCGGTCTTACCGACACCCGCCTCACCGACCAGTAAAGGATTGTTTTTCCGGCGGCGGCAGAGCACTTGAATAACCCGCTCGACTTCATGCTCACGACCAATCAGGGGATCGATCTTGCCTTCCTTGGCGGAAGCATTGAGGTTTTGTGCATACTGCTCTAAAGCGCTTTGCTGAGCCTGGGCGCCCGGCTGACCGTCGGAGGCTTCTTCTTGAGGCTCGTCCTTGGGCGCTTCCTTGGGCGTGGGGCTTTTCGTAATGCCGTGGGAAATATAGTTCACCACATCGAGGCGCGTGATGCCTTGCTGATGCAGGTAATAGACCGCATGAGAATCTTTTTCGCCAAAAATGGCGACCAATACATTGGCGCCCGTGACTTCCTTTTTTCCGTTCGAGGTGGACTGAACATGCATGATGGCGCGCTGAATCACGCGTTGGAAGCCTAAGGTGGGCTGGGTATCGATTTCTTCGTTACCCGGCACAACAGGAGTATTCTCCTTAATGAAACCGGTAAGATTTTTTCTTAAATCGTCCAAACTGGCGGCACAGGCGCGTAACACTTCAGCGGCGGATGGGTTGTCGAGCAACGCCAAGAGCAAGTGCTCGACGGTAATAAATTCATGGCGCTGCTGTCTAGCCTCCACAAAGGCCATATGCAAACTAACTTCTAACTCTTGGGCGATCATGCTTCCTCCATCACGCACTGCAGCGGATGTTGATGTTGAAGGGCGTAGTCACTCACCTGATCGACTTTCGTCGCGGCTACGTCCTTGGGAAATAGGCCACACACACCTCGCCCTTCGCGATGTACTTTCAGCATAACCTGGGTGGATTTCTCCCGGCTCATGCCAAAAAATTTCTGCAAAACAGCAACCACAAACTCCATAGGAGTGAAGTCGTCGTTCAGCAGCATCACCTGGAACATCGGCGGAGGCTTAATCTTTGCCTCTTGCCGTTCCAGCACGGTGGAGTGGTCATTCTTTTCAGTCATATCAAGATTCTATCCAAGCTAGCGCGCGATGCAACAAAGTGGCCCTACTATCCGACAGAATGTGTGATTCGAATCACAGGCGTAAGGGGTAAATGGGTTTCAGCCACAAAAAATCAAGAGACTTTCCGGAATTTTGGGCCTTGGAGCCCCACAAATGGCCGTCTATGGCTTTTTTGAAACGCTTCTTCGCTACATAAACGTTTTGATTCCTTGACTCTACCTCTTTTCCGGTTAAGAATCCCGAGTCTTGTTTTGAAAATAATTTTCAGCAAGAGGTCGTTTTTGAGAGAGGTTCGTGATGGCTACTGGTACGGTGAAGTGGTTTAATGATGCTAAAGGGTTTGGCTTCATTACTCCAGATGGAGGAGGGGAAGATCTGTTTGCGCATTATTCCGCAATCAAGATGGATGGCTTTAAGACCCTAAAAGAGGGACAAAAGGTAAAATTTGAGATCACTGCTGGCCCAAAAGGCCAACAAGCTTCGAACATCACTGAACCTTAATTCAGTGACGACGGGACGGTGCTAGGGACCCTGGCACTGCCCCAAAAAATCAACGGCCACTTCGGTGGCCGTTTTTTGTTCGACCTCAAGCAATGTTTGGTGTTGCAAAGTGGTCATTGCCCTCACACGCCCGTCTACTGGTGCAAGGTTGCAGGCGCCGCTTACGCCGTTATCCAGCGTTCGACCGACCAATGGTTGGCCGTTCAGACAGCTGGGGCATCTGCGCTTCAAGCACCGGGCAAGTTAGTGCGGCTATTGAAACGCACTGGATCTCGATGTGTTGGTACATAACCACGCCATAGAGGCAAAACTCGCGTTTATGCCGTATCATTGCCGCCGCGGCCTTGCTGTTGGCGACATGGGAGCATTCTCGTGAAGAAATTCGCTTCTTGAATGATTTCGTCAACCGATTGCAAAGACGTTCGTTGATTCACTTGACCACCTTCGGTCAACTTTAATACTTGAGGTAAACATGGCTAAGAAAATGAAAAAAGGCAAAGCTGCTAAGAAGTAAGCTTGAGCTCCACGTCGGCCGGTTTACTGGTCTTGGCGTCGCAAAGGGCAGGCCTAGGTCTGCCCTTTTGCGTTTAATCCTCGCTCTAGCTCCGATCTTCTTGGCTCGCGTGCCTACACTTGCGTAACTTCGGGTTCCAAGATTCTCGTTGAAGTTTTAAGATGTCTTTCTCTTTTGAGGTTTCCCGCCATGTCAGCAAAACTTTATCCCGGTCGCTTGCTCTCGACGCTCAAATTCGGATTGGGTTTGTTGCTGGCGTGCACGCTTCCAGTTCAAGCCCAAGATAGCCCGAATCCGCGCCTTCCCAATATCACGATTCAGGCGGGAATGCATTTAATTGACGCCGAAGTGGCTTCTGACGTTGGCACCCGGGCCAAGGGCCTGATGCATCGTACGAAGCTGGGCAATAACCAGGGCATGCTGTTCGTGTTCGAACAAAAGGCTCAACACTGCTTTTGGATGCGAAACACATTGATTCCCCTGTCCATTGCCTTTCTCGAGGACGATGGCACGATTCTCAA
>JANLRI010000112.1:0-2593 GCA_031361565.1 Betaproteobacteria bacterium
TACCCGCAGGATCTCCTCCGTTGCATACGCGCACGATGACAAGTTGTCTGAAGCGAAAACGGCGAGTGCGGTTGGTTTGCCGAGGCGTTCGTGGGCGAGTTCTTCGGTATGCAGTGGTTGACCGAGGACCTTCTTCTTCAGCCGGTAGCTCGACGATTCGGGGAGGTGAATTGTTGGTCGCTGACTTGAGGCTAAACCGATCGCCCTTGGAGCCCCGCTTGGTATTCCCGAAACGTCGCTGACGCATTTGTTTCGCTGGTCATTTGGGTCGACGCGATCGAGGACATCTCCGGTTGGATTACTCATACGTCAACTCGACCAGAATTAGCTTCCGACGAGAAGATCTACCGTGACGAGATGGCGTTAAGAAAGCGTAGAGATAGCCTCGAAGGGCCTAGCGTGCAGGGCAAAGAAAGCTCCGTAATCGTGGCAGTACCCCCTGCGTCATTGCCACGAACAAAATTACTCACGACTTCCGCTACCTTTCGCTAGCTCAGAACAATTGAGACTGCGAGGGATGGGCACGGCACGGGCGGCAATGGGCATGGGATGGGCATCGGATGGGCATCGGATGGGCATGGGATGGGCATGGGATGGGCATGGGATGGGCATCGGATGGGCATCGGATGGGCATGGGATGGCAACCAGCTCATGCAAAGAATCGATAACCCAGGCCAGGCTCTGTCACGATGTGTCGCGGTACCGACGGATCTGGCTCAACTTTTTGTCGAAGGTGAGCTAAGTGGACGCGCAGGTAATTGGCCTCCGTGCCAAATTCTGGGCCCCACACCGCTTGTAGGATTTCTCGTTGGGTGATCAATCGCCCGGGATTTCGGGCCAAATGATTCAGTAAGCGCCACTCGATTGGGGTGAGGTGTGGTTGCTTCCCGTTGGAGAGCAGCACTGAACCCTGGGACAAATCGACGGTGAATGAGCGAGTCTCGATCAGCTGCTTGTCCTCGGAATCGCCGAAAGAACGCCGCGACAACGCACGAATGCGAGCAAAGAGTTCATCGACACCAAAGGGTTTGGTCACGTAATCATCGGCACCGAGATCCAATGCCAACACCTTGTCTGCCTCTGAACCACGCGCTGTGAGCACCAATATGGGAACCTTGCTCCACAAGCGAACCGCAGCGATGACGTCTAACCCATCAACTTTTGGCAGGCCCAAATCAACCACCAACAAATCCGGTTTAAAGGTAACCGAACGGGCAATGGCCTCTTCGCCATCGGTCGCTTCTTCGACCACATAGCCTCGAGCCAAAAAGTTGAGTCGAAGTGTCTTTCGCAGCTGCGTATCGTCTTCGATAATCAGCACTCGTTTTTGCTCAGAGGTAGTCATCGCGAACCGTTGGATTCCTGGTCAATTCGTAGTGTGGCTGTCAATCCGCCGCCGGGAGTGTCATCGAGTCGCAACTGGGCTCCGAGGGTTTTCGTAAGTCCGTCAGCGATAGCCAACCCAAGACCCATGCTGTCTCGCTGCGTGAGATCACCAAGGCGGTGAAACGGTAGACGAGCAGTTGACCGTTGTGCGACGGCAATACCAGGGCCTTGATCGATTACCCGGATGAGAAATAGATCACCGAATCGCTGCGCCTCTAGGGTAAGCCGTTGACGGGCACCACGCGAGATGTCGGCTGTGGCGTGCAGAGCATTGGCGACCAGATTGTAAATTATGCGCTCTAAAAGCATCGGATCACTGAGCAATGCCGAGGCATCTGGACCGATAACGGTATCGATTCGATCACGATCAACTCCGTCGAACGCTTCAAGCGCATGGGCGATCACAACAGCGGTTTCCGTAGGCACATGCTGAGCTCTGATCACCCCTGATTCCAGTCGACTCATCTCCAATAGTTCTTCAATGAGGCGGTTGAGTTGATCGGATTGACCGTTAATCGTTTCCAGAAATTCTCGCTGGTCATTCGGGCTCCAAGCAATGTCGGTTGAAAGTAACGAGGTGGCTGCTGCTTTGATTCCGGCCAACGGGGTACGCAGATCATGCGATACCGTTCGCAACAGGGCTGTACGAAAGTCGTTTGCTGCGCTCAGTTGGGCGGCGCGTGCTGCTTCGGTAGAGAGATCCTGCGTTCGAAGACCGTTTCGAATCTGATCGGCGAACACGGCTATCAACCGATGATCATCTATGGAAAGTTGGTCAGCACCGAGCCTCAAGGTTCGTTTCGCATCGAGCGCAATACTGAGATCGTTTTCAGGGTGCATAGTGCGCGAATCGTTTGTGAGCATAGCAGTTTCCACAGGTTCTATGTATGCATAGGTTAAGCCGAGTCCGATGCGCAGCTGCTCAACAAGTTCACCTGTTGGATCCAATGAACTAATGGCTGTCGCACTGGAACGCGCGAGTATCTCTGAATCGTGGCGAGCACGCTTGGCGTCCAGTGCTTTGGCTGAAGCTTGACTCACCAAGTAGGCAACAATGAGTGTGATTACGCCAAACACGAAGAGCGCTACCAAGTCACCAGAATTTCTTACGGAAAACGAGTAGTAGGGAGCAGTGAAAAACCAGTTCAATAACAACGTCGCCGTAACCATGGAGACCACTCCCACCGAGAGTCCTCCAGCCGCTGTT
>JANLRI010000527.1:0-22316 GCA_031361565.1 Betaproteobacteria bacterium
ACCCGCTAACACCACCAAGCCGGTGTTACAAAGAGTTTCGGCAGCAACGCGCGAATATTTATCTTGCTCGAAGATCGCGTCTAAAATAGCGTCGGAGATTTGATCGGAGACTTTGTCGGGATGTCCCTCAGAAACCGATTCGGAAGTGAAATAAAATTCTTTAGCCATCGCTTAATCCTGTAAAAGTTGAGGCGCAGCCAACTCACAAGAAGAGGCGACGCTTTAGCGGAAGATAAGCGCAATCCACCATGTGAACGACGCTTTGGGGCCGCTCCGCAAGTTGTCTTAACTCAGCGGCCTTCATGAGATTATACGTGGCTGCTCGAAACCGAACAAACTTTCTGATCAAATCATTGCCAACTATTTCCGCAAATCTGGCCGCAGCGGCCAAGCGTCGCTGCGCCGCTTAGACCTACTTTGCTTCCAGTAAGAACCAACGGGTTACCTAACAATTTGATGCTCACTCGCCTCGTTAAAGTCTATTCACGCATTCCGCTGCCCTGGATACGGCAATTTGGGCGTCTGCTAGGGTGGGCGATCTATGGATTGGACAAGCGCTATCGAAGCCGCATCCAGGAAAACCTGCGAATTGCCGCGGTAACCAACCTGAATGTTCAAAATGCGGCCATTGCGGGCGTCGGCGCAGGTTTGGCCGAGGCGCCATGGGTTTGGGGTTACACGCCCGAACAGTTAAAACAATGGATCATTTGCGAGCAAACTGAATTGCTCGATGAATTGGCGAAAGGTTCACAACCCGTCGTGTTCTTGACTCCGCATTTGGGCTCGTTCGAGATGACCGCAAGATTTTTGGCGGCCTACCTTCACATCACGGTGCTTTACAAAGAGCCAGAAGCGCTTGGCTTAAGAGCCTTCATGGCGAAAATTCGCAATGCAGAAAACCTATCGGCTGTTCCGGCAAACCTAGGTGGTGTCAAGACCATGCTTAAGGCTTTGAAGGCTGGCCGGGCGATTGGGATACTCCCTGATCAGGTGCCCAGCGCCGGTGAAGGACGATGGGTTCCTTTTTTTTCGCGCACCGCTTACACGATGACCTTACCGGAGAGACTTGCGCAAGCCACCAAGGCGCGGGTAGTTATTGTGCTGGGTACACCTCTGGAAAATCCGCCCATGGGCAAAACCTATTGGCGGTTTGAGCTGGAGGAGATGCTCGAAACGCCCAGCCCCGAAAACATTAACAAAAAGTTTGAGAAGATTATTTTGAATCGACCGGAACTCTACCTTTGGGGATACAACCGTTATAAGCGCCCTACCGGGGCACCCGCAGCACCAACGCAAGCGTCTCAATCACCCCATGCGAGTGGTTCGTCGGATGCTTGAGGAGACCTTGATTAAGCTCGGGCTAGTGCTCTTGCGTGGCCTAAGTCATTTGCCCTATCCGATCCTGCGCCGCCTTGGGGCAGGATTAGCTTGGCTGCTTTACTGGCTCGCGAAGCCAAGGCGCTTGATCACGCTCACCAATTTGCGCCTATGCTTCCCAGGCTGGGACGAGCCAAGAAGAGTTCGCGTCGCCAAGGAACATTTTCGAGCCTTTACCCAAAGTTTTTTGGACCGATTTATTTTTTGGTACGGCAGCGAAGCTCGTATCCGCAGTATTTGTCGCATCGAAGGCGCCGAGCACCTCCAGGCTGCACTTGGCAAGCCATTAGTGATTTTCTCGCCCCACTTCGTCGGCATGGATGCCGGCGGCGTGAGAGTACAGATGGAAACACAGGTGTTTGGCATGTATGCGCGTCAGCGCAGTGCGACTCTGACCCAAGCCATGACCAAGGGTCGACAGCGCTTTAACCAGACAGAGATGCTGTTGCGTACAGGCGGCATGCGAGCCGCGCTGAAAAGGATCAAGCAAAATATTCCCTTTTACATTTGCCCGGATATGGATCTTGGACCGCGAGATGCGGTCTTCGTGGATTTTTTTGATGTTCCAGCAGCGACCGTGACGACCTTGCACCGTCTCGCCGCCATCACCGGGGCGCAAATTCTGCCCTGCATCACGCTCTTGAACGCAAGCGGTTACGTGGTGCGTTTTGGCCCCGTGTGGGAGAACTTTCCCTCAAAAGACGAGGTCGCCGACGCGCGCCGCATGAACGCCTTTATTGAACTAGCCGTGCAGCAACAGCCCGAGCAATACCTGTGGAGCCACCGTCGCTTTAAAACTCGCCCTCCTGGTTCGCCCTCTTTGTACCCAAATAGGCGATAATTGGATAAGCGGATTAAGTTCAGAAAGTATGCGGATTAAGTTTACAAAAATGCACGGCGCGGGCAACGATTTTGTGGTGCTCGATGGGGTTCGACAAGCGATTCGATTGAGCACGCGGCAATGGCGCGCCCTGGCCGACCGACATCTTGGTGTTGGGGCCGATCAAATGCTCTTGGTCGAGCCGCCGTCGAGTCCCGACGTGGATTTTAACTATCGTATATTTAATGCCGATGGTGGCGAAGTCGAACACTGTGGCAATGGCGCTCGCTGCTTCGTGAAGTTTGTGCGCGACCAGGGGCTGACCGACAAATCGTCGATCAAGGTGCAAACGGTGAATGGCCGCCTGGAGTTGATCCTGAATGAAGATGGGCGAGTCAAGGTCGACATGGGAGAACCTATTTTTGATGTGCACAAAGTGCCCTTCGATTCGCACGGTTTGCAGAGTGTCATCATTGGCAACGACAAGGCTTGGACCTTGCTGGTTAATGGCCACGCTCGCTTGCTCTCTGTCTTGTCTATGGGCAACCCTCATGCGGTACAAGTCGTGCCTCACGTGGAGTCTGCACCGGTCAGCATTGAAGGCCCGCTGATTGAAGCCGGTCTGAATTTCCCGCGCCGCGTTAACGCGGGGTTCATGGAAATTAAGACCCCCCACCAAATTGCCCTACGGGTTTGGGAGCGCGGCTCGGGTGAAACTTTGGCCTGCGGTACCGGCGCGTGTGCGGCTGTTGTAGCAGGCATTCAACGCGGGCTGTTACATTCGCCTGTGAATGTTGCCACGCGCGGCGGCGAGCTCACAATTGCCTGGGAGGGCGGCCGGGTTTATCTCACCGGCCCAGCCACCACGGTGTTTGAGGGCGAGATCGAAATTTCGGAATAGAGATGAGTCAAGAAGTAAAAACGATAGAAATAGACGATAGCCACATACTGAACTATCTGCACGAGCATCCCGACTTTTTCGAACGCCAGGCCAGTTTGCTCGGCTCGATTCGCATGCAGTCCTCGCACGGCGGGCGGGCGATCTCTTTGCAAGAGCGGCAAATGGAGGTCATGCGCGAGAAGCACAAGGTACTGGAAGGCAAACTTGCCGAACTCATCCATATTGCGCGCGACAATGACGCCATTGTCGACAAGATGCACCACTGGACCCGTCAGTTACTCATTGCACAAGACAATAGCAAGTTGCCCGACCTCGTTCTAAGCAGCTTGGGCAGTCAGTTCAATGTGCCTTTAGCGGCATTGCGCCTTTGGGGGGTGAAAACGGAGTTCACGCATTTAGCGGTCGCGGCCGCAGTGCCGGTCGAGACCATCACCCTCGCCAACAGCATGATGTTGCCGTACTGCGGCATGAACAGTGATTTCCAGGCCGCAACCTGGCTGCCCGAGAAGGGCAATCAGGCCCGCTCGCTGGCCTTGCTACCCCTCAGAGTGGGTGCCGATCCAAAATCCTTTGGCCTCATTGTTCTCGGCTCGCCCGACCCTGAACGCTTTAAGTCCAGCATGCAGACAGCCTATCTTTCTAGTATTTCAGAAATCGCTAGCGCCGCGCTGAGCCGCTTGGTGGAGTAGCCATCATGGGTCACACGACCCAGGGCCTCATGCAAGGCTCCATCGCAAACTCTGCCACAGGTGCAAACACAGGCACGAAGACTACAAAGAAGACAGGCCTAAGCGACATCCACGCTTACCTCGAGCATCTTCGATCCGAACGCAACTATTCGAATCAAACGCTCAAAGCCTACTCAGAGGACCTGCTCGGGCTGGCACGGGCACTAGCAGGCATGAATCTAAGTCCTAGCGAGGTCAAGGAAGCCGATGTTCGGCACCTTGTCGCGGTCACCGCCAAGACCAAAATATCTCCGCGAACGCAGGCCCGTCGCCTTTCCTGCTGGCGCGGCTATTTTGACTGGCTGGCGCGCCTTGGACTACTCCAAACGAACCCGGTACGCGCGGTGAAAGCGCCCAGAGCCGCCAAGCGTCTGCCCAAGGCTCTCGCGCCTGATCAGGCCATGAGCCTCGCGAATCATGCTCCTGAAGCGGTATTCGAATCCATGCGTGACAAGGCCATCATTGAGTTGCTCTATTCAAGTGGCTTGAGGGTGTCGGAGCTACACTCGCTGGATCGACAATTTACGAGCCTGGCGGGTTCGGACAAATACCAGAGTTCCAGCTGGCTTGATCACAATGAGGCCCAGGTTACGGTAGTTGGCAAGGGATCGAAGGTGCGCACCGTCCCGGTGGGACGAGCGGCTCTGGAGGCGATTGCGAATTGGCTGGCTTTTCGAGATGGCAAGGCGAGTGCCCCGGCGCCTAACACCGTATCTGCAAAAGATCAGTACGCCCTGTTTTGTACGCTTGCGGGACGGCGTTTGAGTGTGCGCAGCATTCAAACCCGGGTCGCCCGTTTGGGCCTTGCGCAGGGCATCAACAGTCGCGTTCATCCCCACGTTCTTCGCCACTCTTTTGCCAGCCATGTGTTGCAATCCAGTGGTGATTTGCGTGCTGTGCAGGAGATGCTCGGCCATAGCAACATCACCAGCACCCAAATCTATACCTCCTTGGACTTTCAAAGGCTGGCGGCGGTGTACGATGCCGCCCATCCCCGCGCCAAGAAAACCCAAGGAAGTTAGTCGATCATGCTCGTTGCCCAAATCAAAGCCGGAAAAGAGAGGGCCTTCCAACGCCGTCACCCTTGGGTCTACCCGGGTGCAATTGCTCACGTTCGTGGTCTCGCCGGGCCACCCACCCCCGGCGAAACAGTGCGCATGGTCGATGCCCAAGGAAAATTTTTGGCCTGGGGCGCGTATACCGAGGCGTCTCAATTGCGTATTCGGGTCTGGAGCTTTAAGGAAGAGGAGGTGATCGATCAGGCCTTCTTTCAAGCCCGGGTCGCCGCCGCCTGCCAACGGCGCGCGGCATTGAGCACCCGAACCACGGCGGTGCGGCTGATTTTCGGCGAGGCCGATGGTCTGCCGGGCTTGGTGGTGGACCGTTATGGCGACCAACTGGTCATGCAATGCATGTCGGGCGGTGCGGATTTTTGGCGGGAAACAATTGCCGATGCCTTGTTGCTTACGACCGGTTGCAGCAATATTTATGAGCGCTCCGACGCCGCAGCACGTAAGCGTGACGGTCTTGAACCGCGCGAAGGTGTGCTCCGGGGGGCGGAACCGGCGCAGGCCGTTGCGGTCGTCGAAGATGAGATCCATTATGGGGTCAATGTCCGTGAAGGCCATAAAACGGGCTTTTATATCGACCAAAGAGATAATCGCCGCTTGGTCTTTGAAATGGTCAAGGATTTAATCCTCGAACGCACCAAATCGAGAGTAAGCGCTCCCACCCAAATCGCTATAAGCGCTTCGATCAAGGTTCTCAACTGTTTTTGCTATACGGGAGGCTTCTCGCTGGCGGCACTCAAAGCCGGCGCCGACGAGGTCGTTTCAGTCGATTCCAGCGGCGAGGCGCTATTACAAGGTCAGAAAAACTGGGCACTCAATCTGGCCATTGGACGGGACGCTGAACGGAATGCTGCGCCGGAGGCTGAATCAATCGCAAAATTCAGCACCGAGCCAAGCTCCCTTGCGACGAGTTCTGGAGCCACGGGACCCATCCATGAATGGCTCGATCAAAATGTTTTCGATTACCTTAAGCAGGCGCAAAAGGAACAAAACCTTTTTGATTTGATCATTCTCGATCCACCGAAATTCGCGCCGTCGGCCCACCACTTGGACAAAGCCAGCCGAGCCTACAAGGAGCTGAATCTCAAAGCTTTGCAACTTCTCAAGCCAAACGGTTTACTATTGACGTTTTCCTGCTCGGGTGCAGTCTCGGTCGATCTTTTCCAAAAAATCGTGGCCGGTGCCGTCTTCGATGCGGGAATTGACGCCCAAATGCTAAAACGTCTGGCGGCCGGTACCGATCATCCTATGTCGATGACTCATCCTGAAGGTGAGTACTTGAAAGGTTTGCTACTACGCCGCATATAGCTGGGTCGTCCCGGCGTCAACCCAAACTTGACGCTTGACAGTCTTGACTTTGAAACCCTTTTTGATTTGAACTTGTTTAGAACATGAGCGACTCCCATATTCCCGTCACGATCCTCACCGGTTTTCTTGGTAGCGGAAAAACCACGCTTCTCAACCGGATTCTCAAAGAAGACCATGGCCTAAAAATCGCCGTGATCGAGAATGAATTTGGAGAGGAAGGCGTGGACAACGACCTTCTCACTCAAGACAGCGCGGAGCAAATCGTTGAAATGAACAACGGCTGCATTTGCTGCACGGTGCGCGGCGACCTGATCCGAATTCTGGGTGAGCTCCATGAGCGGCGCAAAAAAGGCGAGATTAAGTTTGACCATGTGGTTATCGAAACAACCGGCATGGCCGATCCTGGCCCGGTCGCGCAAACCTTTTTTGTGGACGACGAAATCGCAGATAACTTTCTGCTCGATGCCGTGATCACGGTGGTCGACGCGGTTCACGGTCAAAAACAACTGGACGAGCACAAGGAAGCCCAAGAGCAAGTGGGCTTTGCCGACCGCATCTTGATGTCAAAAATTGATGTCGCCTCTGAAGCGGATCAAAACAGCCTCAGAGAGCGCCTCAAGCGAATCAATCCGCGGGCCCCCATTCAAGGTGTTAAGTTCGGCGAAGTCCCGATTAAGGAGGTTTTGGATATTCGAGGGTTCAACCTCAATGCCATCCTGGAAATAGATCCGACCTTCCTTGAAGACGATAGCCACGAACATTCGGATGAAATTCAGTCTTTTGTCTTCAAAAACGACAAACCTTTCGATCCTGCCAAGCTGGAAGATTTCCTTTCTGGCATCGTTCAGGTTTACGGACCGGACTTGTTAAGGTATAAAGGCGTGCTTTCCATGAAGGGGTCGGAGCGCCGAACGGTGTTCCAAGGGGTCCACATGATGATGGGTGCAGACTTGGGTAAACGTTGGGAAGCCGGCGAAAAACGCTCAAGTAAGATGGTTTTTATCGGTCGAAATCTACCGAAAGAGACTTTTATCAAGGGATTACAACAGTGCTTAGCCTAAGCTCTGTGATGCAAAACTAGGTTGAACACCATGGCTGTTACAAAAGAACCGAAACTCCTCACCGAGGAAGAAATCCTCAAAATGAGTGAGGACGACTATATGAACGCTGAGCAACTCACGTTCTTTAAGCACTTGCTGCAGAAGATGGAGAAGGACATTCTCAATAATGCTGGGGAAACCACCGAGCATTTACGAGAAACCGTCGTGGTTCCGGATCCGGCGGATCGTGCCACAATCGAAGAAGAACACGCGCTTGAGCTGCGCACCCGGGATCGCGAGCGCAAATTGCTCAAGAAGGTCCAGCAGTGCCTCACCTTGATTGAAAACTCCGATTATGGTTATTGCGAAGAGACTGGCGATCCAATCGGTGTGCGTCGTTTGATCGCCAGACCGACTGCGACTTTGTCTTTGGAAGCCCAGCAACGCCGCGAACTTCGTCAAAAACTGTACGGGGATTGATCAGAAAACCGCCGATTCAGACGTAAGGTCTAGTAAGACCGATTCGCGGCGGTTACTTGTGTTTTAAATCACGGCCATAGTTTGTACACTGTTCTCTAATGACATTGCCGCGCCCCGCAGGTAATAAAAGAGGCAGAAACGTCCGTGGTTTTCTCAATTTTTTCTAAAAAACCCGAAAATAAGAAGCTCCCTGAGCGGGAAATCTCACGCGCGCCATCGGTGGGGAACGAAACCTCGTTAGGACTGCCCAGCCAGCCCGGCCAAAAACGGCCTGAGCTTCGAGGGTCCGAGTCTAATACCACCCGTCCAAGCAGCCGACCCAGCTTGGAGGCCATGAAAGAGGCCGCCCGAAAAACCTCCGAAAAGATCGACCGTATCGAATCGGAAATGATCAGTGCAACCTCACTGACGGCCAATATGCCCCAGCCCCTACCGGCTAGCGCCATTCCCGCCACCAACGCAAAATCCATTCCCGTTCAAAAACCATCCGCGAACGCGCCGGCCTCCGAGTCACACGACTCTCTGACCCGCAGTACTTCAATCGTGCTCGGGGACTCGGCCAACGCCAACGCGATTGATGTCGTGGGCTCAACGCTACCGGGCATTTTGGAAGAGGCCGCCATACTCTTCTCTAATGCTCAATACGAGCCCGCTAGGCTCACCCTTGAAGCCGCCATACAAGACACCCTGCCTACGGGCTACGCCTCACTCGCCTGGCTGATGCTCTTTGACTTCTTGCAGCTGACCCATAATCGCGCAGCCTTTGACAGCCTCGCAATGGACTATGCGGCCAGGTTTGAGGCCTCCCCGCCCGGTTGGAAAGATGACATCGTAGATCAGCCCGCCACTCAGGCTGCTAACAATATGGCCAGTTTCATTGCCCCGGCTCATCTCGACGACAAGGTCAAAAGCTCCCTGCAAACGCTTTTGAAGGCCGCCACCAACAAGCGTGAAGTCAAAATTGACTTTGGAACGATTAAAGAACTTGACCATGATGCGGCCCAGCACTTGGTCGCCTTCTTCAAATTCTTTGTGGCCGCGGAGCGTCCGTTAATCGTCTTACATGCCGACAAACTACGCCAGGCCGCCTCCAAATACATTGAAGCGGGCACCCGAGACGAGCGCGACAGCATCTGGCAACTCAGCTTGATGACCCTTCGTCTGCTCGGTCAGCGCCAAGCCTTTGACGATTTGAGCATTGATTTTTGCGTCACCTATGAAGTCTCGCCGCCGTCTTGGGAGCCGATGCCGATCTGGGTGCGCGGCGATGCCGAGGACACCACTCTGATTTCAGGAACGGCAGCTCAGGATGCGGGCGGCAATTCCTTTGTCATGCGCGGTGAGCTGGTCGGCAATATCAGCCAAGAGCGCCAAGCACTCAAAGAGTTTGTTCAAAATCGCCGCGAACTCACGATCGATTGCCGTAAGCTTAAACGCATGGATTTCACGGCGGCAGGTGAACTGCTCAACGAGGTGGTCAATATGCGCAACACCAACAAAGGTGTGCTTTTTGTGGAGCCTAATTACCTCGTCTACACCCTGATGATGGTCATGGGCCTCCACGAGGTTGCCGAGATTCGCACACGCAAAAGCTAGCCCTTGAGCGATACCTGCTAGGCTATTGTCCCGAATCTTGAATAACTGGGGCTTGCCCCAAACTCCCGCTCATGGAACAATTTCACGGCACGACCATTCTCTCGGTGCGGCGTGGCAATAAAGTCGCCCTCGGCGGCGACGGCCAAGTCACACTCGGCAATATCATCATCAAAGCGGGTGCACGCAAAATCCGACGCTTGCATCAAGACAAGGTCTTAGCCGGCTTTGCCGGGGGCACGGCCGATGCCTTTACCTTGTTCGAACGCTTTGAGTCCAAACTCGACAAGCACGCCGGCCACCTACTTCGAGCGGCTGTTGAGCTCGCCAAAGACTGGCGCTCTGACCGCGCACTACGTCGGCTAGAGGCCATGTTGGCCGTGGCCGACATCAATCATTCCTTAATCATTACGGGCAACGGAGACGTGCTGGAGCCTGAGCACGGCCTTATTGCCATTGGTAGCGGTGGCCCCTATGCCCAATCGGCGGCCAAAGCCCTGCTCGACTGCACTGAGCTGGATCCGAAGGCTATTGTCAGCAAAGCGCTCAGTATTGCGGGCGACATCTGCATCTATACCAACCAACAGCACTTGATTGAGACACTCGAATGAGCAGCATGACCCCTGAGGAAATTGTTTCCGAGCTGGACAAGAACATTGTCGGTCAACAGCGCGCTAAGCGAGCCGTGGCGATTGCACTACGAAACCGTTGGCGTCGCCAACAGGTCAATGAGCCGTTACGCAGCGAGATCACTCCTAAAAATATTTTGATGATTGGACCGACCGGCGTCGGCAAGACCGAAATTGCGCGCCGCCTCGCCAAGCTTGCCAATGCACCCTTCATCAAAGTGGAAGCGACCAAGTTCACGGAGGTCGGCTACGTCGGCCGCGATGTCGACACCATCATTCGCGATCTGGTCGAAATCTCTATCAAACAAACTCGTGACCAGGAAACTGCCAAGGTGCGTCAGCGCGCTATGGACGCAGCGGAAGATCGTGTTCTGGATGTATTGGTCCCAGCCTCAGAACCGGATTCGAGCACGAGGCAAAAATTTCGCAAAAAATTGCGCGAAGGCGATCTTGATGACAAAGAGATCGAGATTGATGTGGCGGAAACGTCCAAACACCTTGAAGTGATGGGCCCGGCGGGCATGGAGGAAATGACTCAGCAACTCCAATCGCTCTTCTCCAATATGCCCGGCAAGAAGGCGCAGCGCAAAGTGCCCATCAAGGAAGCTTTGAGATTATTGACCGACGAGGAAGCGGGCAAGATCATCAATGAAGAAGAGGTCAAAACCAAGGCCGTCCAAAATGCCGAGCAAAACGGCATTGTCTTTTTGGACGAAATTGACAAAATAGCAACTCGCTCAGAAATGGGCGGCGCCGACGTTTCTCGCCAAGGCGTACAGCGCGACTTGTTACCCTTGGTTGAAGGTACATCGGTCAGCACCCGACATGGTGTGATCAAAACCGATCATATTCTGTTCATCGCTTCGGGCGCATTTCACTTGAGTAAACCTAGCGATCTCATCCCGGAACTACAAGGTCGACTACCTATCCGCGTGGAATTGGATTCGTTGCGCGTGGAAGATTTTGTGCGCATTTTAGGCGACACCGACGCGAGCCTGATCAAACAATATCAGGCCCTGATGGCAACCGAAAACGTCACGGTAGAGTTCGAAGCAAAGGGCATCGAGCGCCTTGCAGAAATTGCATTTTCAGTCAACGAGCGTACTGAAAATATTGGCGCCCGCCGTTTGCAAACGGTGATGGAAAAACTGCTCGAAGAAGTCTCGTTCGCAGCGACGAAATATTCAGGCCAAACCGTGCGCGTCACCAAAGCTTTTGTAGATGAGCGCCTTGGCGAAATTGCAGAGCGAGAAGATCTCTCGCGTTACGTCCTCTAATGTACTGCAGCATCGCCTGTCCAAAGCGATGCTGCATGTTTCCATTTAGAAAAATAAAAACACTCCTCTTCCAAGCTCTTAATAGCCGACATTATCTTTCACATTTGCCCCAGGAACTCCGCTAGCGCATCGCCTTAGCCACGTGTACGATCCCTCAGCGTCTTCAAAAACAAGTCAATACTGAAGACCATCTCGCGAGCTTCTGCTGGCCTGTTCTAGCGAAAGTTCGACGATCACTAACCTGAGGAGGAATAATGGGTAGCTTTGGATGTATCTTGTGGTGGTGCCTGTTGGGCGGTCTTTTAGGCTGGCTCGCAAGTTGGCTGTTCGGCCGTAGAAAGCCTGTTGTCGTAGAAAAGATTGTTGATCGCCCGGTTGATCGCATCGTTGAAAAAATTGTTGATCGCCCGGTTGATAAGATCGTTGAAAAAATCGTCGAGAAACCTGTTGATCGCGTTATCGAAAAGCTTGTTGACAATCCCGCACATCTGAATCGCATCTCTTCGCTTGAAGGTGAAGTGGCCCTGATCGCGGGACTACGCTCAACCATTTCACGCCTCGAAGCCACGCCTCCGAAGATCGTCGAGAAAATCGTTGATCGACCCGTCGACCGTATCGTTGAGAAAATGATCGACAATCCTGCGCATCTTGCCCGTGTCAGAACACTGGAGGTAGAAGTCGCCCTCATCGCTGGTCTACGCTCAACTATTTCACGCTTGGAGGCCACACCTCCGAAGATCGTTGAAAAGATTGTCGACCGACCAGTAGATCGTATCGTCGAGAAAATCGTCGAAAAGATCGTGGACCGCCCCGTGGACCGTATCGTAGAGAAAATCGTTGATAGACCCGTCGACCGTATCGTCGAAAAAATTATTGACCGACCGGTGGATCGTATCGTTGAGAAGATTGTCGAAAAATTCGTAGATCGTCCAGTAGATAGAATTGTCGAGAAACTAGTCGACAACCCTGTCCATCTGAATCGCATCAAGAATCTGGAAACCGAAGTTGCGACGATTGCTGGCTTTCGTCAGACCATTACCCGTTTAGAAGCCACTCCTCCAAAGATCATTGAGAAAATCATTGATCGGCCTGTCGACCGCATTGTTGAAAAGATCGTTGATCGGCCGGTTGAGAAAATCGTTGAAAGGATTGTCGACCGTCCTGTTGATCGTATCGTCGAGAAAGTTGTCGAGAAGATGGTCGACAATCCCGTCCATCTTGGCCGCATCAAGGCGCTTGAAGTGGAAGTCGCGACCATTGCTGGTTTCAGGCAAACCATTGCTCGTCTCGAGGCCACACCGCCGAAGATTGTTGAAAGAGTGGTTGATCGCCCGGTAGAAAAAATCGTCGAGAAATTAGTAGATCGGCCCATTGATCGGATCGTCGAGAAACAGATCGATAATCCCGAGCATCTAAAGCGCATCAAAGCCTTAGAAGCCGAGCTTGAGGGTTTTCGGGCGCGCAATGTGGTGCTCGACATAGCCTCATCCAAAGCGGCTGGCTTCACCGTTCGCGGCATGGACGATTTGGAGGTGATCGAGGGCATTGGTCCCAAGATTGCGGGGCTCTTTCACGATGCTGGTATTCATATGTTCTGGGAGCTCGCCGAGACTCCGACGGCGCGTATGCAAACCATTCTCGATGCGGCTGGACCTAACTACAAACTCGCCAACCCCAGCACTTGGGCTACGCAGTCAGATCTCGCGGCAAAAAACCGCTGGGTCGAACTGCGCAAGCTCCAAGATGAGCTCAATGCTGGCGTCAAAAAATAATCAGGAGGCAAGATAAATGTCGTCAAATCAAAATGTAATCGATGCAGGGTCCGGCAGCGGCCTGCACAAATGGGTGGCCATTCTTTTGGCCTTGTTGTTAGCGTTGATGTGGTGGTTGGGTTATGGGCCGGGAGGTTCCAAATGCAATCCAGCGGCGCAGGAGGCGGCGGCACCTACGGCGCCCACTCCTGCGCCGATCGCAGCAACGCCCGCACCCGCGCCGCTTGAGAAAGCGCCAGAGCCGGCTGCAGTGGCTCCGGCCGCGCCTTTAGCACCAGCACCAGCGGCGGCACTCACCATGAAACTCGAAGCGTCTGTGCCCGCCGCCAAAGTGTATTTCGGACTCGACAAAACCAATCTGCCCAAGGATGTCGATAAAACTTTGGCAGTGGTGGCGACCTATCTGAAGGCCAATGCGGACGGTAAGGCATCGATCTCAGGTTTTCATGACCCTTCAGGCAACAAGGACCACAATGAAGAGCTCGCCGTGAACCGCGCCCGGGCCGTCCGCGGGGAGCTTGAGAAACTAGGCATCGCCAATGATCGGGTAATCATGGAGAAGCCTACCGAAACAACGGGTTCGGGCAAGCCTACGGAGGCGCGTCGGGTGGAGGTTACCGTCGTGAGGCCGCAGTAGTTGTAGTGGTGGTCAAAAAACCCCTGGAGAGCAATCAACAAGCCCTAGTGTGGCGTTCCACACTAGGGAAGCACTGATTTATTTACTTTGCAAAGGCGTACGGCCCACCTCGCTCCAGAGCGCGCTGATAAGCCGGCCGGGCCTGAAAACGCTTCACCCAGGCGTCCATGTGCGGATACAAGCTTCGATCGGTACGCGCGCTGGCCGCTTCACCCACAAAACTCATCTGAATATCCGCACCCGTGAGCTGATTGCCCACCAGCCACTCCTTGCCCGCCAGGGACTGATTGACATAGCCCAAATGATTGGCCAACTCACTCTCGATACGTGGCGACAAAGGTGCACCCGCATCGCCCAAGCGCGACACGTAAAGCTTCAGGAGTAGCGGCAACATCGCCGAGCCTTCTGCGTAGTGCAGCCACTGCGAATACACCTCGTAATCATCGGAGGACCGCGCTGGTTGCAAATGGGCACCGTAGCGACGAATCAAATAATCCACGATCGCGCCGGACTCAATCACTACACGCTCATCATCGGTAATGACTGGCGACTTGCCAAGAGGATGAATCTTCATGAGCTCGGGAGGTGCGAGGCGAGTTTGAGCATCACGCTGGTACTTCTTCACCTCATAGGGCGTGCCGAGCTCCTCAAGCAACCAAAGAATACGTTGCGAGCGAGAATCGTTTAAGTGGTGGACAGTGATCATTCGAAGGCCTTCCAGGGTGATTGAATTCAACAGGGGACACGAGTTTTACATAGTACTCAAACGATGCTGCATTTGTTTGATCGACGCCCACTTAGCCAAAGCACTCTGCTTAACCGATGAATGCGCTTTAGCGCTCAGCCAGATAATGATGCGCGCTCACCGTCTCGCCCGGCAATAGGAATTGCCGCACTTGGCTTTCGAGCTCGTGGTCGGCCAGGGTCGCGCGCGCACGCTGATGCAAATAGTCGGCCCAAGAAGTGACGATAAAACGCTCGACATAACGCGACGGATCGGACAAGTCACGGTACACCCGCCAAATCGTGGCCCCGTCACGTCGCCTCGGTGCACGCATTTGTTCGATGGTCTCCAAAAAGGCCTGGGCATCCGCCTCGCGAATGCGATAGGCCATTTCAACAGCTACCGGCCCATCCTCTGGTGCAGGCTCATCGGCTATGGAGAGATCGTCCCAGGGCGCAGCCTGGGTCACGTCGGAATGCTCACCCATACGCAGTGGAAAAGGCTTACGCAGCAGAGTGCCCGACAGCATCAGTACACTCGCCAAACTCAAAGCCAAAGCCAGTCCTCCGAGATCAGATACCGCCCCCCAAATCGCAGAGCCCAACGCAAACGACCCCAGGGCGCTGATGGTGTGCATCGCCAAGGCGCGTGCACGCACCCAAGGCGGTACACTGCTTTGCGTGGCGACATAAAAGGTCTACATCACCGCCATCCATGCGCCACCGGCAAATAGCAAGGCTCCATAGACCACCGGCGCAGTTCTCGAAAAGGCGGCGATCAGCATGGCCGCCCCGAACACTACGCAGCCCAGCGTGACTAAAAGTTCCAGCCCCAAGCGACGCCGTAAACGCTGAATCACCAATCCCGCCAACACGGCACCAGTACCCATACAACCCATCAGCAAACCGTAACCCGTTGCACCTAAGCCGAGATGGCTTTGACCCACGACGGGTAACAGGGCCCATAGCGCCGATCCCGCGGCGCTATACGCCATCGTGCGCACCAATTGCGCCAAGACTGGCGCCGAATGCCGCGCAAAGCGAAGGGCCGACATCATGCCACCCCACAAGCGCTCAGCCGGTAAGCGGGTTGGGGGATGGGGTGCGGGTGGCCAACGACGCACTGCATGAAACATGGCCAGCGCAGTCACCACGGCCACTACAAAATTCCAGGCACCGTTGGCATGCGCAAATACAAAACCTGCTAGCGCCGGGCCTACCGCGCGTGCAGCGTTATAGGCAATCGCGATGGTTGTGAGAGCTGGGGTGAGGTCGTCACGCGACACCGTGTCCGTGATGGAAGAATTCCAGGCGGGCGACAAAAAGGCAGTGCAGCAACCCACCACAAACACCAAGAACAAAATACTTGTCGGCCCCGCCTTACCTGCAAACAACAGGCCCACCAATAAACTTCCGCTGACCGCTTGGATGATCAGAGCTCGAGTAATCAAACGGCGCCGGTCCGTAATGTCAGCCAGTACGCCTGCGGGCAGCGAAAAGAGAAACATCGGCAAAAACACTGCGGTTTGCACCAAGGCCGCCAAAAATGATGATCCCGTGAGCTGCAGCATCGTCCAGGCGGCCGCCATAATTTGCATGGCATTGCCCACAAAGTACAAAGCGCCGCCGGTGAATAGGCCACGGAAGGCAGGGATGCGCAGAGTGTGCCAAATGGAGGTGCTAGCGCGGGAAGTACTGGCGCCTGGAGGTGGAGATACGGGTTGCGTCAAACCGCGCCCCCCAGCATGCCCACAAACTGCTTGGCAAATGTATGTGCGTCGCCCGGCCAGCGCGCCGACAAATACTGTCCATCACGCACCACCCAAGCTGGCCGAGAGTCATCCAGGCGGTCTCGCGCCAGGCCGCCAGTTTTTTTCTTAAAGTCAGAATGGTTTCGAGGTACGTCGCAGAAATCGTCTGGCTTGGCCAACCAGCGTTTGACCTCAGTCTCCACACTCCAGTATCCGCTCGCCTCCCCCGCCGCTTCCGTGTAGGTTCGGTAGTAACCGGGCTCCCATACCCTACCGATTGAGCGCGAGAGGCTCGCCGCGCTTTTTTCCAAAGCCCACGTCAGGGCCGTCGTTTTCCGGCCATAAAGTATTGACTTGCCGGTACTCGGCGAGACCGATCGCGCCGCCAACAGCACGCCATGGCAGATCGCCGCAACCGGACGGTGCGGAGCCTCACCCGTTTTGCGCTCAAAGAACTCAGCCACCAGCGCCTGCAATAGCGTGCTCTCTAAGTAGGGCCTCATCCCTTTGGCGTGCCCACCGGGAAGTACGAGGGCGTCGTATTCATCGGCTACTGTCATTTCATAGGCTAGAGGATGAAGAAAGTTGTGATCTTGCTCCAGCGCTGCATAGGCCGAGCGGCCAAATTGATCGGCACGCAGTAACAGCCCGAGTAACTTAACCTTTTTAAGCCCAGGAATTGCGCCCCACAAATCGAGGCCTTCGCCGCTCAACATCAGTGGGTCCGCCAGAGCGGGCTGCCCCTCCGGCGTGGCGAAAAGAACCTGGTGGCCTGCCCCGCGTAGCACCCGCCAAGTCACCGCGGCCTCGGTGGGGTCGAAGTCGTGAGCGGGAAGTGGCATCAACACCTTTTTCATCATCACGACTCCTTCGAGGCTCAGTATGAGGCTAACGCGCGGTAGAGGCGCGGCCCGCCTTACCGATCTCGACTTCGCCTTGTTTGCCGCCACTACCGGGCACCATAAGATCGATGCGATCCGTCAAGGCCTCAAAGTTAGCCGCCACCCGTTCTGCGGCCTCCGGTCCGGCCCCTACAAATATGCCTTGTGTCAAGGTGATGTTGGCCACCTCGAAGCTGCCTGCACCGGCCGCCAAAATACAGCGTGTCGGCGCATCCTCACTGGCGAGAAAGAGCACCGCAGGCGAGACTGTATGGGGGCCCAGTTGCGCCAATACAGGCTCGGGCAATAACCCCGAGGTCATGCGCGTAGCCGCAGTGGGTGCTAAGCAATTGACACGGATATTGCGCTTCACGCCCTCCAGAGACAGGGTCTGCATCAGCCCCACCAAGGCCATCTTGGCGGCGCCATAATTAGCCTGGCCAAAATTGCCGTAAAGACCACTCGACGAGGTCGTCATAATGATACGGCCATAACTTTGCGTGCGCATAATGTCCCACACCGCCTTGGTGCAATGGACGGCTCCCATGAGGTGCACATCCATCACGAGCCTGAAATCGGCAAGTTCCATGTTTGCGAAACTTTTGTCGCGCAAGATGCCCGCGTTATTCACGAGAATATCGATGCGACCCCACTTCTCCATAGCTTGGGCGACCATCGCCTGCACCGCCACATAGTCTGTCACCGAGGCCCCATTCGCGATGGCCTCGCCGCCCGACGCGACAATTTCGTCAACTACGCGCTGGGCGGCAGACTTATGGCTCGCATCGCCCGTGACCGATCCATCCACAGCGCCGCCGAGATCGTTCACGACCACCTTGGCACCACGCTTGGCCAACAATAAGGCATGTTCACGGCCGAGACCCCCTCCGGCCCCCGTCACAATCGCCACCCGGCCCGCTAAATCAATCGCCTTGAGATCGTTCGACATACTCATCCCCGTTCATGCCCTGTAAAAAACTAAAAAGGTAAGGCTATCATTTTCAGCAGGCGAGTGTTGGCTGGCGATGCATAGCCCTCGGAAGCCCGAACGCAGCATCGGCCTACGAGGAACGAAGCCGAGTATGTGCCTTCTTAGGCCATTTGGCCTCGGCCTTTGGAGCAATGGTCACATCAAACCAACGCGAGCACACTTGGGCCATGTCTCAATCCCAAGTCAAGCAGCCCTGGTTTTATTCAAAGTCGCAGGCCCTTACGTCCCAAGCAGCCCATCGCCCTCGTATATTTATAGCGCGTCTAGCGATGCTCCTCGCATTCGTGTTTTTTCAAGCTGCCGCTCAAGGCGTGGACCAAGCCCAAGGCACCCCTCCAGAGTTACAGACAGGGTCACCGACAGAGATCATCACAGGCCAGTCGCGCCATGGCACGCCCAAGCCTAGCCGCACGCCGCGCGTAGCGGAGCATTCGAGAGCCGATCCAGCGCCCTTCCTCACCCCACTTGCCGCGCTGCCCAAGGGACCGTATTACGGCAAAATCAAACGTCCGCGCAAACATCGCCTCGACCAAGACCGAGACGGTTTCGTCAGCAAACACGAGCTTGAGCTCGAAAACCAAACACGCAGCGCAGCCTTCCGTGAAGCCGACCAAAACCAGGATGGCAAACTTGATGCCACAGAACTGCGACGCTATCAAGCGCTGGTCCAACCTCGCGGCCGCGGTCGCCACTAAGGAGTCGGGCCACAGGGTGAGTGTAAGTAGCTTGCCTTAGAATTGGAGGCTTGAAGATCGCCACCCATTTCCTGACAAGAGTTGCACTCAACCGAGCCAAAGTTGAAAACTTTGCAGCCTATCCTTTTAACCTTCCCGCCCTTAAAGACTTCGAAGCCCTGGAACTGCACCCAAAAGTCACCTTCTTCGTCGGTGAAAACGGCTCAGGAAAATCAATCTTGCTCGATCGCCACAGAAATCGAGCGAATGGATGCGGAACCCGCCGACGCTCCCCCTGTGATTAATGCCTACGGTGGGCGCTCGCTGCACGAGCAGTCCCACGGAGAGTCTTTCTTGGCGCTGATGAATCACCGCTTCGGTGGTCAAGGCCTATATATTCTTGATGAACCTGAGGCCGCACTCTCGCCGCAACGACAACTCGCCGTTCTCGCGAGAATCCATGAGCTGGTGCTGGCACAGTCGCAGTTCATTATCGCCACCCACTCACCGATTCTCATGGCCTACCCGGATGCCTGCATTTACCAATGCAATGAGGACGGTATCCAAGCCGTGCCCTATGATGATACTGAGCATGTGAGAGTCACTCGTGATTTTCTCAACAACCCTAAGCGCATGCTTCGCCATTTGATGCGCAGCGAGCCTTGAAATAGAAGAACCTCTTCAGGCGGATATCGTCGCGCACCTTCCCAAGGAATATCTCAGAAGGGTCAGCGCAAGTGGTAGGTCAAAGCGGCCTCGACGCACAACACCAATTCGGCCTGAGGAAATGCTTTTCCTTTGGCAAAGAAAATTTCTCGGTTGCCGACAAACTGTAAGCCCGAAGGGAACAAGGTTCTAAATGTTTCCACTAGGTTCGTTTGTCAGTTAAAAAACATCGACACCCGATTGGGCTGCTTGGCCTTCCACGCAATCCGAATCGTGCTGCCTGATCCCGTCGCACTGGTGAGATAAGCGGGCTCAGTAGTGTGTTTCGCATCGGCACCGGACATGCCTCAAATACTCTGGCGACCTGAGCGCTCTTAAAGGCTGGTGCAGCTTGTTTTAATTTACTCATTAAGTGGAATGAAAATACGGGTCGTCAAAGTAAATCGCGTAACTTCGCATCGGCTGCCCTAACAACCCTCGGCTTGCCGCCCACGGTATTATTGCAGCACCTGCCCTAAGCGCTCCCAACGCACTCCACCCAATCCATACGAGAACCAGAGCTGTCGGGCGCGCCCCACAACATCTTGCAAGGGGACTGTACCGAAGGCACGTGAATCTTTCGAAAGCACGCGTTGATCACCTAATACCAAGACATGACCAGGTGGGACCGTCACCTCGCTGTCCTCTGCGGGCTTATCGCTACTCGCCCAAAACACGCGCCACTCGCGCCCCGCAATTCCTTCCGTAATTTCAACTCCTGTGCGCGGTGCACTGTCGTCTCCGAGGCCTTGAGCGTTCGTCACTACCCGTTCTGATCGTTTTAGCGACTGCCCGTTCACGAACAAGTCCCGGCCCCGGATTTGAACCTTATCGCCAGGCAATCCGACAATACGCTTAATGTAGTTCATGGTGCGATCATTGGGATACACAAAAATTGCAATATCGCCGCGCTGCACTGCGTGTTTGCAACCGGGGCAGTTATAGCGTTTGTCTGCGATCAAAAAATCGCCCATCAAGATGCCTGGGGCCATACTGCTGGAAGGAATTCGGTAGGGTTCGACCCAATGACCACGCACGTAGGTATACAGCAGAGGCAAGACAAAAACACTACACAACACCAAGACTGCCAAGTACATGCCACTCGCTTGCCAGGGCTGCGGCGAAAAATTCGCAGAGTGCTTTGCGCCAGCCCACGCGTCCGCCATGCCGTAGACCCAAAGCGCAAGGCTCGCCAACGTACACAACGCTAGCGCGAGAACGAGCCAGCTGTCCGGAAGGTAGATCGCGATCAGCGCGCCCAAGGGAATAGTTGAGAAAGCGAAGCCAAGAAAAATCCAGATCGCCTTATTAAGTTCACCGTTGTAAAGCTGTCCATAGCCGGGCAGGACCAAGGACATGAGAAGAGCAAGCCAAGGTTTGCGTCCAAGTGGAGTCGGGGTCATCGCTTCATTCCTTAAAATTAGAGTCAGGGCGCTTATTTGCGCGTGGTCTCATTAGTGCTTGCGTTGAATATTATGGGTTCACCTATAGCGCCGTGCTTACAGTCCATAAGCCAAACATGAAGGCCAGCAGTTCACTTAGTGCAAACAGCCCGCCGCTGATTAAGGCTAGCCAATGCAGGGGTCGGAACATTTGAACCGCAAGAGATCGCGGCACGGTCGCTTGCACAGGAACGGCTGCATTCGTATCCCTTATGCGGATCAACACCTTGCGCTCGAAATCCGGGGGTGGCTTCAAGCCGGCCTGGGTCATGAGGAGATCCAGATCAAGCTCCGAGAATGGTTTGAGAGATTCATTCATGATCGTTCTCCTAAATCGTGCTCTATTAGCTCGCGCAATCTCAATTTGGCGCGGTGCAAGCGGGTTTTAACGGCGCCAAGACTGCAATGCTCAAGCCTGGCAATGGAGGCCAAATCAAGCTCTTGCACATAGGCCAGTCCGAGCGTGCTGCGCTCATTCATACTGAGCTGGCGCAGGGCGCGCTGCAAGAGAGCGCTTTGTTGCGCAGCCTCCAGTCTTTGGTGGGGCTCCAAGTCCGCTGAAGGCTGTTCAGGGGCGCCATCTTCGGCGCTCTGTTCATAGCGACGCGCGGCGCTACTGAGCTCGGTCAAAGCGAGGTTGCGTGCAATGGCAAACAACCAGGTCACAAACTGAGCGCGGCGAGGATCAAACTGGTGAAAATTTTGCCAGGCTCTTAAAAACGCCTCCTGGGCAATTTCTTCGGCCTGAGCCTGAGCAAAGCCCATTCGGCCCAGAAAGCCAAAGAGTGGTCCTTGGTAGAGGCGAATGAGCTCGGCGTAGGGCCTTCGGTCGCCCGCCCGGAGGGCAGCGAAGATCGGCTTAAGGTCCAAAGCAAATCCGGGACTGATGACGATGGTTCATAGCCCTTATACGGGGCTGGCGCGCATTAGTTACAGCACATTCGAAGAAAGATTAGAAATAGGCCAGAATCGGCGCCCCGCTCGTACAAAATGCGGCGCGCCAGTTCATGAAGGTTTGGCAGGACGCCGTGTGATTCGCACCTTGCGCGTCACCAAGCTCAACGGGAGTTGGTGAATTTCACTCAGCAGTTGCGCCAACTTTTGGCCGGCCTCGGCAATTAGTTTGCGTCCCTTCTCCGCCGTCGCCAACTTGGCATTACCCACCGCTCCCGACGAGTTCAAGTCTTGCGTTTGCCAGGCAAACTTGGCAGAGCGACCATTACCAAGAATGGCAAACTTTTGGCTACGCTCCTCGCTACTACTTTTAAAATTCTCGGCCTTCTTCATATTGACGAGATCGGGCGCAGCCGCAAGCAGCATCGAAGTTTCTACCTCACCTGCATGTATGCCAAAGCGCATTTCGTGGGCGCTAAAGTCACTCATATCAAGAGGTAAGGTGTACCAGTTGGTCGACACCACGATCATGTCGTGCTTTTCGCGCAAATCCCGTGCGACCAGATCCATGACTGATACCTGCCCACCGTGAGAATTGAAAAGTACCAGTTTTCGAATACCTG
>JANLRI010000121.1:0-7859 GCA_031361565.1 Betaproteobacteria bacterium
CCCATCATCAAGCGCACTCGCGGCAGGTGCTCTCGTTGGGCGATCAAGGCCCGGGTAAGGGTCAGTGGCTCGGCAGTCGCCTGCCCCCAGATGACGGTGTCGCCTTCTCTTAAAAAGTCTACGAAGCGCAAGCGAGAATGCCTTTGTCGACCAATCGACCGAACTCGCCCGAGGCCATGCCTAAAATGCCTTGCAACACCTCTTCCGTATGTTGACCCAACAAAGGAGCGGGTCCCGGTGGCATGCGATCAAAAGCGGAAAATTCAAGTGGAATGCCTGGCGTCAAAACCTTGCCCACGCCGGGCTGATCAAGCTCACTGAACATCGGATTGACCGGCGAGCAAGCCGCATCGCTTTCGACCAGTTGCGCGACGGTTTGATAGACGCTCCAGCACACACCCTGCTCGTTAAAGATCGCGGCCACTTGTTGACTGGTGCGTGCCGCGAGCCAAGGCGCGATCAGCGCCGCGATACTTTCTCGGGCCCGAAAGCGTTCGCCCTCAAGATTCAAATTCACTCCAAGCTGCTCCTCCAAGCGAGCAATAGCCGCTTGGATGCCGGTAGCTTTTACAAGAGATTTCCACTGCTTCAAGGTCAGCCCGACCACCATCACCCGCACACGATCCGCGCACAAAAAATCACGGCCGAAGGCACCGAACAAATCGTTGTTAATACGCTCGCGAGCTTTGCCCCCTTGGGCTTCCGCGATGAAACCTAAGTGACCCATCATAGCCAGAGCAACGTCCTCCAATGCGAGCCGAATATGTTGGCCCTCACCGGTGCGAATACGATGTCTCTCAGCAGCGAGCAGGCCGAGCGCGGCCATATGGCCCGTCGACAAGTCCCAAGCGGGCAGAACATGATTCACGACTGATTCTGCATCGCCTGAACCCGTGAGATAGGCAAACCCCACCTTAGGGTTGACAGTGTAGTCCACTGCCGAGCCACCGAGGCGGTCCCCGGAAAGGGTGAGTTGAATGAGGTCGGGGCGCTGAGCGCACAAGGCCTCGTAAGAAAGGTAGCCGCGTGGTGGCAAGTTGGTCAGCAAGATGCCAGCGCCATCGCCCGGGGCGCAAATCAGTGCCATGGCAATTGCACGGCCCTCGGGTTGGGCAACATCAATGACCACCGAGCGCTTTTGCTTGTTCAGACCACACCAAAAAAGACTGGTGTTGTTTTCCGTCACCGGCCAGCGTCGATAGTCCAGACCGCCGCCCGGCGGATCGATACGAATGACATCAGCACCGAGTTGTGCCAGGGTCATCCCGCCAAGCGGCACCGCAACGAAGGCAGAGGCTTCGACGACTCTCAATCCATCGAGAATCGGACGGGTATGTTTCTTTGCAGTGAGCGTATTCAAGTTCAGCGAGGTTCCTTGGCGATCAAATGAAGCTTGTGCAGCGCGCCTGCATTAGGTTACGCCCAAGGCGGCGGCCTTGACAGCGTTTTCAAGTAGCGTACGCGCCACCACCTTGAGGGCCAACGTCTCTTCCGCTCCTTCAAAAATACTCAACACGCGCGCATCCACAAAATAACGGCTCACCGCCATCTCTTCTGCATAACCCATGCCACCATGAAGCTGCAAGGACTCTCGGGAAATCATTTCAGCAGAGCGACAGGCCAGCAACTTGACCAGACTGGCCTCCATCCGATCACCACCGGCGTCAAGTCTTCTGCCGACTTCATAAGTGAGCTGACGGCAAGCATTGAAACGCGCCGCCATGCGCGCGATCTTGACCTGAGTGAGCGAAAAATCAATCAGCGCAGCCCCAAACACCTGGCGATCCAAAGAATACTGAATTGCCGCACTCAGCGCAGCGCGCATCACCCCGCAGGCACGGGCCGCGGTTTGAATGCGCCCACCGACCATGCCGGCCATGGTGTAATAAAAGCCACGACCCACACCTTTCTCTTCACCAATGACTCGATTGTCGGGGACAAAGAAGTTTTCAAAGGCCAGATCAAAGGAGTGCATACCTCGATAGCCTATGGTCGGTATCGCTCGACCAGCAAGGGATCCACCGCCCTGCTCAAAGCGGAACTCATGCCCCTCGTAGGATGGCTTTTCCACCAACATGATGCTCAGTCCCTTGTAGCTACTAGCCTTATCCGCATCGGTGCGCGCTACGACCATGATCAAACCTGCTTTGCCGGCGAGAGTGCACCAAGTCTTGGCGCCATTGAGTAACCATCCTCCCGCCGTACGCGTCGCTTTCAGTGAAAGGCTGGCGACGTCCGAACCAAAATCCGGTTCGGTAATAGAGATAGCGCAGAGCGGCTCGCCCACCGCGATCTTGGGGAGCCAGTAGGCTTTTTGCGCACCCGTGCCTCCGCTCATCAATGCCCGCGCCAAAATCTCGGGCCGGGTGATGAGACTTCCTGCTGCGGCCAGAGACCCTTCGGACAAGGCTTCCGTGACGGCGATCATCATCAGGGTATTGTCTGAACCCTCCGGGGCGCTGCCGCCATAGCTTTCGGGAATCGACAGGCCAAACACCCCCATTTCGCGCAGAGGTTTCAGAAGTGTTTCCGGCACAGTCAGATCACGACGATGAATGTCCGAGGCCAAAGGTGCAACCTGTGCCGCAGAAAAACGCCGAAAAGAGTCCTGCGCCAGCGCGAGATCGTCATCCAGCTTGATTTCCGCAATCTCACCATTCAGCGTTGAAACCGACTTGCCAAGGGCGCTCATCACTTTGCTGCTCAGTACGGCATCCTTAAGCTCGGTAAAGGCCGCCGCCACCGAAAAAGCTCGTAAAGCGCTCGCATCTAAGGCAAGATCACGATAGATACTTTCCAGACGTTGATGCATGGCCTGAATCGCCTCCACCGCAAAGCACAAGGAAAGCTGACGATTCAGTACGCCAGGGGCGAGGGTGGCATTGATGACGGTTTCCGCAGCCAACAAGTCCGCATTTACCCAGGCTAATTCGAAACAGGCCGGCTGATAGCGATCCACCTGCTCCGAATCGAGAACGCCTGCGATGCTGCATTGTGTGGCCAAGCGATGCACAGCATATTCAAAAAGCGCTCGAGTTTGTTTTAGTAAATCTCGCGACGCCTGAATTGAGCTTGCCGTCGCGAGTGTCGTCGCACTATCCATTGATTCTTTGTTTTCCGTTGAGCGGGGTCATGATGAATATCAGTTTGATTTTAAACAATGGGCTTAAACCTGCGCCGCCATGCGGCAAGCCTGATCAATTGCACGCTTGGCATCCAGCTCGGCAGCTTCAAAGGCGCCGCCGATCAAGCTCAGCTTTACCCCGCGCCCATCAAGTGCCTCAAACAAGTCCCTCTTAGGCGTTTGACCCGCACAAACGATCACCGTGTCCACTTCAAATAGTTTCGGCTGGCCATTCACGAGCGTATGCAAACCAATATCATCAATCTTAAGATACTCGACAGCATTGATCATTTGCACGCCACGGCGCCCCATCGTAATGCGGTGGGTCCAGCCCGTGGTACGCCCAAGTGACTTGCCCACGGCATCGGTTTTGCGTTGCAGGAGGTAAACCGTACGCTGCGACATGGCCACCTTGGGTTCAATACCGGTCACGCCACCGCGCGGGTGATTTACAAAGTCGATTCCCCATTCACGCGCAAACACTTCCACATCCAAGGCGCCCGAGGTCCCTTCATGGGAGATCAGCTCAGCCACATCGAAACCAATGCCGCCTGCTCCCATGATGGCTACACGCTTCCCAATAGGTTTTCGACCAAGAATGGCATCGATGTAGGGCACCACTTTGGGATGATCGATCCCTTCAAGCGTTGGGCGCCGGGGCTCAATACCCGTTGCGATCACGACCTCGTCGAAGCCTTGAGCCAAGAGCATTGCGGCATCAGCCCGCGTATTCAAACGTAGGTCGATCTTGTGTACTTCAATCATGCGCGCGAAATAGCGCAAGGTCTCGAAGAACTCTTCTTTGCCCGGGATCCTTTTAGCCAGATTGAACTGGCCGCCAATTTCTGCGGCGGCATCGAACAGGGTCACGCGATGGCCGCGTTGCGCCGCGACGTTGGCATAGGCGAGACCCGCCGGACCCGCACCCACCACCGCAATTCGACGCGCTTTCGGGGTGGGTAGGTAGCGCAACACGGTCTCATGACAGGCACGCGGATTCACCAAGCAACTGACCTGCTGACGGCCTCCGAAGGTATGATCCAGGCAGGCCTGATTGCAGGCAATGCAAGTATTGATTTCATCTTCTCTGCCTTGCCGCGCCTTCAGGACCAACTCGGCGTCGGCCAGCATAGGGCGTGCCATCGAGACCAGATCGCAGTCTCCACGCGCCAACACATCCTCAGCCACCGAGGGCATGTTGATGCGGTTACTGGTGATGACGGGAATTTTCAACGCCTTGCGAAGGCGACCACTCACCTGTGCAAACGCCGCACGCGGCACCATTGTTGCGATGGTCGGCACCGGCGCTTCGTGCCAGCAAAAATGCGTGCTCATGATATTCGCGCCAGCGCCCTCAATCGCTTTTGCCAGTGAAACCACTTCCTCCCAGGCTAGACCGCCGTCCAGCATGTCCATAGCCGAAATACGAAAGATCACAATAAAATTCTCGCCGACGGCCGCGCGTATGCGGCGCACCACCTCCACTGGAAAGCGGATTTGGTTTTCCCAGGAACCTCCCCAGCGATCCGTCCTCAAATTGGTTTTACGAACCAAAAAAGTACTAATCAGATAACCCGCTGAACCAATAATTTCTACACCGTCGTAACCGGCGCGTTTGGCCATCAGGGCACATTGAGTAAAGTCCGCGATCTGCTTCTCGATACCTTCTTCATCGAGCTCGTTCGGCCGATAAGCGCCGATGCGCGACTTGACGGCCGAGGCCGCGACACAGCGCTCCGTGCGCGCCAACGGGCCTGTATGAAGGATTTGCAAGCATATTTTTACGTCGTCGTCGGCGGCGTGTACAGCGCTCGTGATCAGCTTATGTTGATCGGACTCCGCAATGGTCGACAACTTACTCCCCGACCCACCCTCCTCGTTAGGAGAAATTCCCCCGGTGATGATCATGCCGACACCACCTCGTGCCCGCTCGGCGAAATATTCGGCCATGCGCGCGAAGCCGTTCTCGGCCTCTTCAAGACCAGTGTGCATCGAACCCATGAGTATGCGATTTTTTAGGCTTGTAAAGCCCAAATGAAGTGGCGAGAACACGTGCGGGTAGCGTTTGAGCCCGGTTTCGGGAGAATTGGGCGCTAACGTTTCGGTCATAGTGACTCCGCTCAAAGATGGTTGCATCTTTGAATAGTATCGGCAAAGGAAAAGACCTCGAACGATCTTCCTTTAAATCTGGAAGCGTTCAGCGCTTGAGGGGCTTAAGCGCGCCACAGTCAGCCGCTAACCACTTGGCTGAAATCGTCATACGGCTAGGCTTAGCGGATTTGCCCTGGGACTCGATCCAGCCTGAATAGGCCTTATCGCTTGAGTAGATAAACTCGCCCTTGCCCTGAGCGCCATCCTTACAAGAAAACTCCATTTTGGCAGTATTGCCCGACCAACTCAGGTTTTGCTTACATCCTTCAGGTGTCGATCCCGCCGAAGGGTCCGCTTTTGCCATCTCGGGCGTAATGCACACTTTGCTCGCGCCGCCCTTACTCATCATGGCACCGTTCCCGGCCATCATTTTCTCCATTTGAGCACGTTGCGCTGCCGGCATGTTGGCCATTTCCGCATCCATCTGGGCGCGGGCGGCATCGAGCTCAGGACTTGAGATTTTATTTTCCCAAAGTCCTGCGGCGATCTGCTTGGGCTGCGCCATAGCGTTCGCCGAGAACAAAAGAAAAAGGGTTGCAAGGCCGCTTCCGGCGGGACGTAAAACCAGTGAAGCGAAATTGAAAATGGCGCGCATAAAACCTCCGGTGTCCCAGTGTGGCGTTCCACACTAGTCTATACCGAACCTCGAGCGCGTTCAATTGGTCTGCCCTACGAGCTCGAGCGCTTTGAGAATCGACTCCCTGCGCCTGTTAAACTAAGCGTAAGAGAGAACCATTTGCAGCCCGTATCCGCACCACTCAAAGTCACTGGCTTCACTTTAAGCCTTCGAGCCAACGCTCTTTCCGTGCTCGCCTTGAGGCTGCCCACCGACAAATGTGAAGCTACCGGGCGGCTTAAAGACCGTGCAGAAAATCTCACGCCAGAATCGATCAAAGCCTCTATCCCGGACCTTGGCAACCTGCCGGGCCGCCCTGAAAGACCATCTATAGCCGTCCCCAGCCAAGCTCAGCAACGCAGCATGGCCACCAAAGAAGGTCGAGCAGCCCTGGTCCATGCTCTTGCCCATATCGAACTGAACGCCGTCAATCTAGCGCTCGATGCGATCTGGCGGTTTCCTGACATGCCCGAGAAGTATTACTGCGACTGGTTGTCGGTCGCGCGCGATGAAGCCCGGCACTTCGGCTTACTTGAGGCACATTTGACGACACTGGGGTTTCGCTATGGCGATTTCACGGCCCATAACGGTTTGTGGGACATGGCGGAATCGACGAAGCATGATGTACTGGCCCGGATGGCACTGGTGCCGCGAACATTAGAGGCTCGTGGGCTCGACGCCTCGCCGCAGGTCCGTAACAAACTCCTATCGGCGGGTGACAAAAAGGCTGCTGACATTGTCTCGATCATCTTAAATGACGAGGTGGGTCATGTTTACATCGGCAATTATTGGTACAACTGGCTGTGTGCGCAACGAAGCTTTGATCCGATCCAAACCTTTGCCGCATTGGCTCTCAAGCATAAGGCTCCTCGAATGCTGTCGCCCCTCAATCTGGTGGCTAGACGAGCGGCCGGATTTTCTGAAGAGGAGCTCTTGATAATGCAGGGCGGTGGCTGTGTTCAAGATGTTACTCAGGTTTAGCGCCCGAGTATTTCACCAACTTTGCCCAGCGCTCAATATCGCTCTTCACAAACGCAGCAAACTCCTCGGACGAATTGCCTACCGCCTGAGCCGCATCAGCTTCCAAACGTTTTTTAAAGCCGTCCGTACGGGTTGCCGCTCGGGCTGCATCAGCAATCGACTTGGCGACCTGAGGTAGCATTTTGGGGGGCCCAAATAGACCGAACCAGGCGGAAGACTCAAAACCGGTAAGGACTTCATTCAAAGCGGGCACACTAGGCAGTTGTGGCAAGCGTTGCATAGAAGTCACCCCTAAGGCCTTGAGCTTCCCAGATTGAATCAAGCTGCGCGCATTGCCCACGGCTGCGAACATCAAAGGCACGTGGCCAGCCACCACGTCGGCAATCGCCGGGTTGGTGCCTCGGTAGGGAATATTGACGATAAAGAGGCCCGCCCTCAGCTTAAAATCTTCACCCGCGAGATGAATGGAGGAGCCCACCGCTCCGATGGCAAAACTCAACTTACCAGGGTTCACTTTGGCATATTGAATCAAGCCTTTGAGGTCTTGGTAGGGCTGGCCGGGATGAGCCACAAGCACCGAAGGCGAGCGAGCCACCATGGTGAGCGGGGTGAAATCCTGTACGGGATCGAAAGGCAACCTCGGATAGAGCGTGGCGTTGATGGTATGGCTAGTAAAGCTTAGAAGCAAGGTCGTGCCGTCGGGGTTGGCCTTGGCCACGGCCTCCGCCGCAATATTTCCCCCGGCCCCTGCGCGATTCTCGACGACGACGGTGCGGCCAAGCAGACGGGCCATTTCCGGTGCGATCTCGCGAGCCAACATATCGGTGCTTCCGCCCGGTGGAGCGCCCACCAAAATTCGCAGCACGGCAATCGACTGGGCTTGCGCGCCATATGGGCGCGTGCCGATCAACCCCACCCCAATGGCACCAAGAATAGTTCTTCGATCCAAGATACGAACCTGAATAAAAAGCCTTAGGCAGGCAAGGG
>JANLRI010000124.1:0-13339 GCA_031361565.1 Betaproteobacteria bacterium
GAGGCGCCAGCTCTTGCCTTGGATCTATGGATTCTTCGCTCTCAATCTCGTCGGTTTCTGGTTCGCATTTCAGCAGACTGAATCACTGAAGTTAGTTGCGCGCATCTTCTTTGTTTGGGTGAGTGTCTTTAATCTGTTCGCCGTCTCCGTGTTCTGGAGCTTTATGGCGGATCTTTTTAAGAGTGAGCAAGCCAAGCGCCTGTATGGCTTCATCGCGGCCGGCGGCACCGCTGGAGCACTGACTGGGCCAAGTCTAACGTCGACCTTGGTTGCGTTTATCGGCCCGAAGGGCCTGGTTCTGATCTCGGCAAGCTTCCTGGTATTGGTGATCATGTGCATTATTTCTTTGCGCCGACTCGAATTGCAGCCTAGCAGCGAACACCTTAGTAGTGAAGACCGGGCCCTGGACGGAAGTATTTGGTCTGGGCTTTTGGATTTGTTTCGCTCGCCGTATTTGCTTGGTGTCGCGTTTTTTCTACTGCTTTACGCGGGCTTGTCCACCTTGCTTTATTTTCAGCAGGTCGAGCTTTTGCCCCTGGCTATCCCCGATAGCAAGGAGCGCATCAGAATACTTTCACTGACCGACCTCGCGGTCAATATTCTCACCTTGGTGATTCAGGTCTTGGCATTTGGTTCTTTAATGAAGCGTGCCGGGATCGTCATCATGCTGGCAGCCCTCCCTGTGCTGTCAATCTTTGGCTTTGCCGCGATGGCGCTGTTACCCAGTTTGGCCACCTTGTTTGCGTTTGGCATTGTGCGCCGTGCGGGTGAGTATGCGGTAAGCAAACCAGCACGCGAGACTTTATTCAATGTATTGCCTGCCGAGCAAAAGTATCGGGCCAAGAACGTCATCGACACCTTGGTGCATCGTGGTGGTGACACCTTATCCGCCCAGGGATTCGGTGCCTTGAAAGCAATGGGTTGGACGCCACTGATGTTCGCTAGTTTGGCTGCCAGCCTGAGCGTTGTGTGGTCCCTCTTGGCCTTGTTCCTCGGGCGTGAAGCACGTCGCAAAGAGCAGGCACAAAGCCCGGGAAGTAGCGGTACTTAACCGAGACTTCCCAGGTGTGGTGATTCACCACACCTGGCCTCAAACCTTAGTGAAAGCCAACTATTCAGCGATGAGCAAGATACCGTTGTTGTAGACGATGCGGTTTACCGCTGGAGCCTGTAGAGGGAAGGCGGGAATATTTTCTTCGGTAATGGCTGGCGCATTACCGGCGTCTCCGCCTCTAGGTTTAGTGCGCACCACCTGTGAGTCGGGCAAGTCGCCACGATTGCTGAGGTGATTGTAGAGCGTATCAAGGGCTTGTAAGTAGTAACGATGCAGGGGCACAAAACGCGTATCCAAGCCGGGTAAGGCCGGGCTGGAGATCATGGCATCGAAATGTTGGGCGTGGGTGACTTCGATGTAGCGCAAGCGACTCGCCTCGCCTTCAATAGCCTGGTTCAGCGCGTAGTAGGGACGCGAAGAATGATTCACTGGAACCAAGGCGTCACTTCGACCGTGAACGATGATGGTGGGTTTGCCGCGCAGGTTCCCCGAGGCCAGAACCTCGTCAAGGCCGCGTTTTAAATCGCTGGCTTGACGATTGCGGATGGCGCTGCTGGTTTGACCCGCCAGAGCGGGCGCAATCAAACCCCTCAGACAGAGCGCGGCGTCCAGGTTGTAATCCTGTTTTTTGCTGGACGCAGAGATGCTCGCCGGGTCAAGAGTAGGACCGCCCTCGGCATTTTGATTGACGATTTGAATTCCGCTGACCGGCGCAATGCCATTGCTATTCGCGAAAAGACTCATCAATATCGGTTTAGGCATCGCAACCGGTTTGCCCGCTTGATTCTCAACCGCCGCAAAGCTGAGTCCACAGAGGTTGTCGACCACATTGGCCCTGGCGTAGCTCATGGCATAAGTTGTGGTCACCCCCGGCGTTGCAAAGGCGTAATGACTGGCATGAAGCAGATCCGACTCAGGCATCCATCCATTCGCGTGAAGCATGCTCAAGGCTTCCCGTGCTTGTCCGGCCAAGTCTTGAGCCTTGAGCAGTCCAGCCGCCTGCAAACCGGTGCAGCGATTCTGAGCGCGCGCAGCGAGAATGAAATTCAAGCCTGGCGCGTTGGCCGCAGGCGAGGCAAAGGCTGCGCAGGGTTGGAATAGGTTGGCAAGACTCGTGTAGTCGTAAAGGGTTTTTCCAAAGCCTGTAATTCTCGCCTGGCCTTGTTCGATAGCGAACATTTTTGATAGGCGCGGCTGCACCTGCGGCTCGCTGACGGCAACACCATCGATCAACCCTTCCACGTCTTGCTCTGCAGCGCGCAAGGATGCGCCGCCGCCGTTCGATACACTTGCCGCAATCACCAGCGTATTGGCGGGTTGAAACTTGACGGGTTTGACGCCTCGCTCATTGGCCTTCACTAACTCTTCGTTGAGCGCCCAGAACGCAAAACGAATCGACATGAGGACGTCTTGCCCCCAATCCTTCTCCGGGTTTTGTTGGGAGTGGGCATGCTTGAGCGCAATCCGGTGAGGATGTTCTTTGCTAAAGCTCGCCTGACGTGCGGGCAAGAGGTCGACTAAAAACTGAGATTTTTTTCCAATTGTGGACGCATTGACAATGTCCCCTTGCAGGGACATGACGCTATTGCTATCGAGATCCTGGAGGCCAAGGCCCGTGCCTTTATCGGTGTAGGCCACCGCACAACCCTTCTTCAGGCCCCATTCGCCCACCGTAGCGATTGCACCGTAGACCCCGCGCGATCCGGAGGAGGGCGCGGCCACGATACAAGGCTTCGCCTGATTGAAGTTGCTTGGAATCTGAATTAAATGGGCGACATTCTTTTGACCGGTGCCGTCATCTGCAAAGGCCATAATTTCGGTCCCGGCGATTTTGCCTTCTCCCTCGGTAATGCGGCCGTCGCTAGTGACATTGGGCCCATAAAAGCGACCAAAGCCCCCGCTTGGTGTGAGATCGAGCAAGGCGCGGTAATTGAGATAGATTGCGCGGCGACGCAGCTCCGCCGTAGTGGGTTGGTCGTCTTTGGCAAAGCCCGGAGCGTTTGCGCTCGCCAGACCGGTTTTACCAAGACCTGCGCTCAGGAGGTCATCGCTTACACCGTCATAGGTGCTGCGTGTAACTTCGCCGATGCGTGCGGGCTTGTCGTTTGGTGGCGCCTCTTTTTTGCCGAGCACCTGGCCGATTGGGATATTGAGGCGGTCGGCGATTGAGCGAAGACCATCCGGCGCGGCGCAGGCTGTACCTAGCCCCGCCAGAACCGACAGGCCGATAAACCGCGCTTGGTGTCGAAGAGCGCACATCAGGCCAGAGTGTTGGCCTTGAGAAGTACGCTCTTTGCTACCGGCTTGCCGGTCAAAATTTCGGTTCATGCGATGAGCCTGCCGTTTTTCTCTAAAGGGGTTGAGCTTATCTCAAGAAGAGAGGACTAGACAAGCTCGTGAGAACGATGTTTGTGTCTAAGTGCGCAGTGGACGGCGTACTGGCGTTGCTTGCCTAGGGTAAAGTAGAAGGCACGTTACATGAATCGAAGGTGTATCTTGACTAATCCGAGCGCCGCGAGCGATATTACTACCCAGTACCAGCATGACTTTGTCGCGACAATGCCGCCTGAAGATGGTGTCGACTTCACTGAGGCTCGCGCGGGCTTTATCGGTACTTGGCCGGAGCCAACGATCAAGGACAGTGAAGGCCGAACGGTTTGGAGCTGGGCGCAATACGCCTTCCTGGAGAAAGAACAAGCACCAGCAACCGCCAATCCAAGTTTGTGGCGGCAAGCGCGATTGAACATGATTCATGGCCTGTTCAGAGTCTGTGATCGCATTTATCAGGTACGAGGCTTCGATATCGCAAACATGAGCGTGATTGAGGGCGATACCGGACTGATTGTGACTGATCCTCTCACGACCGTGGATGTCGCGCGCGCAGCCCTGCAACTCTATTTTATGCATCGGCCTAAGAAACCGATTGTCTGTGTGGTTTATACCCATAGCCATGTCGATCACTTCGGCGGCGTGAAGGGGGTGATCAATCAAGAGGATGTTGACACCGGTCGCGTGAAAGTCATTGCGCCTTCAGGCTTCCTTGAAGAAGCCGTCTCGGAAAACGTGATCGCTGGCCCCGCGATGTTGCGCCGCGCCGCCTACCAGTTCGGGCCGCTCATCCCCGTGGGCGAGGCCGGGCAAATTGATGCCGGTTTGGGAAAGGTCACTGCCCGTGGCATGGTGACCCTTATCTCGCCCACCCAGGTGATCTCTGAAAACGTTGAGCGCCACTTGATCGACGGTGTTGAGACCGTTTTTCAATTAACCCCGCAGACCGAAGCGCCGGCCGAGATGCATCTTTACTTCCCTCAGTTCAAGGCCTTGAATACCGCCGAGAATGTAACTCATCTCATGCACAATCTCTTGCCGATTCGTGGTGCGCAAGCGAGAAATGCGCTGGCTTGGAGCAAGGCGATTGACCATGCGTTAGAGCACTATGGTCAAGAAGCCGATCTCATCTTTGCACAACATCACTGGCCAAAATTCGGGAATGCCCGTGTGAAGGCTGTTCTGAGTAAACAACGCGATTTATATCGCTTCATGCATGACCAGGCCGTGCGCCATATGAATCAAGGGCTCACGGCCGTGGAGATCGCCGAGACGGTCAAACTGCCTGAAAGTTTGTCGAACGAGTTTCATCTGCGCGGTTATTATGGCGCTCTTGTGCATAATCTGAAGGCGGTCTATCAACGCTATCTTGGTTGGTATGACGGCAACCCAGCCAATCTTCATGCACTGCCGCCGCAGCCCTATGCCGAAAAGCTTGTGGCCTATATGGGTGGCCCGAACGCTGTATTGGGAAAGCTCAAAAGCGACTTCGCGCAAGGCCAGTATCGCTGGGTCGCGCAAATGGCCAATCACTTGGTGTTCGCCGATCCGAATAACCTGGAAGCCAAAGCCCTATGTGCCGCGGCTTTTGAGCAGATGGCCTACCAAGCCGAGGCGTCCACGTGGCGCAATGCCTACCTTCAAGGCGCTAAAGAGCTCAGGGAAGGTCCTCCATCTATGGTCATGCGCGCGGTCGCCAGCGGTGACATCGCGCGCTCTATGAGCATAGAAATGGTCTTCGATACTTTGGCCATTCGCGTCATTCCAGAAAAGGCGCAAGGCAAGCATCTGATCATTAATTGGCAGTTCTCCGATACTGGCGAACGCTATGCGATGAACTTGGAAAACTGTGCCCTGAGTTATCAGGCGGACCGTATGCGTTCGACCGCCCAGGCCACTGTCAAGCTCAAGCGCACGACCTTGAATCAGGTGTTGATGCGGCACATGACCTTTGCTGATGCAGCGGTCAAGGGCGAGCTCGACGTTGAAGGCGAGGTGGGCAAGCTTATGGAACTGATGTCGGTACTTGATGAGTTCAAAACCATGTTCCCAATCGTGGAACCCTAGCCATCTTTAGTTCAAGCAGTAATAGAAATTACCGTCAATCATGCCGTGATCCCGGGTGACATGTTCTAGCAGGCCCAATTGCTCAAAACGGTGCAGCATAATCCATGCGTCAAGGCGATGGACGGACCATTGCTTCGCAATCTGACTTACTGCCTCGGAGCCGATCATTGACTTCGGGTATTCCTTAGCGAGGTAGGTCCGATCTTTGATCTCAATTTGTGTCGTAAAGGAATGCCAAACGTCCAGAGCAGGGAGTTGGTCCGCTGCGCTGGAACTTGCAAAGCGAAAGAACAATCCTTGGTTGGCAAAGTTCTGTTCATGAGCCACATGGTAAATCAGTCCTAAGGCCTGTAGAGCATTGCCGACCGCTAAGGCCTGTGTCTCTACTAATCTAAACTTTTGCTGAAGATACTGGCAAGCTTCATTGCTTAAGAAGCAGGTTGGGTAGCCTTTTAAATGATAGCTTCGGTCGCGAACTTCAATATGTTTGATCAGGTCGGCCGTCAGCAGCTCGGCGCAGTGCCCGCTGAGCCTTTGGACAAGTGCCCGGGGTTTCTCGTTGCCGGAGGTCAGCGAGACGGTCTTAAGAAAGGCCGGAAGACGACTGACTCTCTCTTGCGCGCGAGGAGCCTGACGACACAGCCAATCGCTTAAAGACTTCAGCCCGCCGAAGCCATCCCGCGGGTCGACATCTGCCACCACTTCGGGGAATCCAAGGGCTTGGATGAAGCCGCGCGTACCGATGCTCATTTGGCCTTCACTATTGCACAAAAAAATGCGATTCCGCAGGTCAGCAGATTCGATTTGTGCGCGCAGCTGAATAATATTCAAACCAAGTTTTGCAAGCCGTCCAAGATCGAAAATAAAGGACATTTCAGGATGAGTCAGGGCTAGGGCTCGCAGTTTTTCCCCGAATTCCGAAGGCAATTTAAATAGATTTCTATCACTTGGAAACAGTGCGAAGCCAAGCGCATTGGTCATGGCCGCGACCGTGCTTTGGCTAATGCCTGCAGGGAGGTCGGAGTAAACGCATTGCGTGATTTCTTGTGCTGACATGGTTTAGTCGACAGAATAAAGTGCGGTCGGGAAATATGTCACATCGGACAAGGACAACTTACCCTATTTTGGGACGCTTATGGGGCACTTGGTCGGAGCCTGGCGACCACAGGTCAGTTGAAAAACGACGCATCCACGCCCTCAGGCGTTGCATAGGCTATCTTGCCGACGGGAACAGGCGTTCCTCACGGGCGGCATCGCTCTCGCCATCTAAATCCATAGCCACCTGAGTGCAGACTGCACGGCACAACTGGACTGCACTCTGACTTAGAATGCTATAGAAAATTTGTGTTCCCTCGCGTCGCTTGGCAAGTATTCCAGCGCGATAGAGGGCGTTCAAATGTTGCGAGAGATTGGGTTGCTTGGTCGAAGTGGCTGCTACCAAATCGGTCACATTGCGCTCGCCATTGCAAAGCGCACTCAATACTTTGAGTCGTACGGGGGTTGAAAGCAAGGCCAAAAGCTCGCCTGCCGTCTCGAACACTCGATCATCTTCGGATTTAGCAACTTGGGGTCCGGTCATATGGCCCATTTTAGCGAAAATCGAACAGGACCGAGTTCTGAGGGCGGCTTTGCGAGACGCTAAGCCTTGCTGAGTTGAATCGCCTTGGCGATCCGCTCATCGAGATAGGCGCCGTAAAAATCGCTTGACGACCCACCGACTAATCGTTCGACAAGCTCCTTACCGTCTTTGCCAAAAAATAACAGAGTGGGTGCCAGCTTGATTGCCCATGACTGAATGAGTTGCTCGTGCGTAGTTGAACGTCCCTGGAAGTCGACGACGACGGTGCTCTTTTGCATGTCAAGTTGCACGATTTTGAGTTTTTGCTCCATTTGGACCGAGCGCAAATAGTTGTCGCGAGCAATCTTGCAAAATGGGCATCCGTCTAAACTCACTATGACGATGAGTGGCTCATGCTTCACCAGTGCTTGGCTGAGCTCCTGGCTCAGATTTTTAGCGATGGGCAAGACGAATGCCTTATCTGCTGCCTGCACGGGTAAGCCCAGCGTTACAGCCAGAGAAGTTAAGCCCCGCAGGGTGGATCTTTTGAGGGAGTTCACGGCTTGATGTAGGCGTAACCCTGGGTTTGCAGCTTGGTAAGTCTCACCACGCCCGAAGGCGTAAAGCTGGCCTCAGGAATAAACTGCTCACGCTTCAGGCCACGATTCTGGAGCGTGATTTCGCAGACTTCAAACTTCACTCCGCGCCGGGTGAGTTCTTCAACAGCAATCGCATAGGGGTTGCCGTTACGGTCTTTCGCATCAAGCATGAGCGTGTCCACGCCTTGTGCGTGAGTGACCACGATGATCTGGGCAGTCGGGTCGGTATCGAGATGGTTTTTGAGATTGCGAAGTGTGCCGAGCGCCTGACTTGGAGTGTCATTTAGGTGATAGACCACCTTGTCCTGAGCCCAACAGCTCATGGTTGACGCGGCCATGAATAGGCTCAGAGCTAATGAATGAAAACGCATAAGAATCTCCTACGGAAGTTTGCATCATCGCATTGTCTCAAAGTTGACCTCGCTACCGCGCCAGTGCGGCTTACCTTGTTAGGCACTACAGCACCAGTCCCGGATTTCCTTCAACCCCAATCAGACGCGGTTGATTAATTTTTCGCGCGGGTATGGATTTTTTCGACTGCAACCAACTCTCCATAACGTCCCAGATCATCTTGTTTCCCGCGTTGCGAGCATCCTCCGCAACGGGCGCCCAGCCAGCAACCTTATACTTCTTATTGGCATCGATGGGCTCGCCCTGGAGCCGCATATCCTGAATACGGTGACCCATTTTTTCGTTGGGAGCGCAGGCGTAGCTGAGCCCGCCTACACGCACCATGTCGCCGCCTTGCTGATAGTAGGGGTCGGGATTGAACAAATTGTCGCAAACATCTTCGAGCACGGTCTTGATGGTCGCGCCGCTCATTTCGCTCACGGTGGCATACGAATAGGTGGTCGCGACTTGATCCATCAGTAATTCGCGTGAAATCGTCTGGCCCGGCAAAAGTGACGTGCCCCAGCGAAAACCCGGCGAAAATGCAATCTCCGCGCCCTGCACCTCCATCAGCCCGTCGAGAAGTAGCTGGTCCCAACTCCCGTTGAAATTTCCGCGTCGGTAAAGCATGCCTTCAGTGATCGCGAGTTTTTCGGAGAGCTTTTCCTCAAACGGTGCACGGACCTTTTGGATCAGGCTTTGCATCTCAGGGTCGGCTTCAATCATCGTGGAAAAAATCGGCAGGAGTTTGTAGCGCCAATCCACCAGCTTGCCGCCTTTTACGTCAAGGTCCAGGACGCCCAAAAACTTGCCGTTACTGCCTGCATTGGTGACCAGGGTTTGCCCACCCGGGTTTCTAACGGTCAGGGGAACAGGCACGCCATCATGAGTATGACCGCCCAGGATGGCGTCGATACCGCTGATTTTGGAGGCCATCTTCACGTCGACATCCATGCCATTATGCGACAGCAAAATGACCAGTTGAGCGCCCTGGGCGCGCACTTCATTCACGGTCTTTTGCATGGACTGGTCTTGAATGCCGAAGGTCCAGTCAGCCACCAAGTACCGTGGGTTAGCAATCGGTGTATACGGGAAGGCCTGACCAAGAAAAGCGACTTTCACACCGTTGATATTGCGCATCACATGCGATTTAAATACGGGATCTTCAAAGTCTTGGGTGCGTATGTTTTGCGCGAGAAATTCCACCCTACCTTTGAAATCTTTATCGACGATCTCCTTGACGCGCTCTTGTCCGAGGGTGAATTCCCAATGCCCGGTCATGATCTCGACGCCGAGCAATTTGGAAGCCTCCACCATGTCTTGACCGTTCGTCCACAGGGCCGTGGCCGAGCCTTGCCATGTATCACCGCCGTCAAGTAGTACGGCGCCCGGACGTGAGGACTTGAGTTGCTTGACCAAGGTTGCGAGATGAGCGAAGCCGCCGATCTTGCCATATTGCCGAGCGGCCGTTTCAAAGTCCAAGGAGGTGAAGGCATGTGCCTGCGCTGTACCGGGCCTGATTCCGGCATGCTTCAGTAAATTCTCGCCCACCAAATGAGGAGTGCGGCCCCGCATTTGCGCAACGCCGAGATTAACGCTCGGCTCCCGAAAGTGGATGGGCATGAGCTGGGCATGACAGTCGGTCATGTGCAGTAAGGAGACTTGACCGAACTTTGGGAGATCGTAAAGGCCACCTTGCGCCTGCGCGGCGTCGGCGTCGGCATATTTGCTGAGAGCCATACCTGCCGCCGAGGCCAAGCCAAGGATGCGGACGAATTCGCGGCGAGAAATATTCACTTTAGTGCACCCTCAAGCTTACTTGCTGTTGACCGGCGAGGCGGGATCGAGCAGCAAGGCCATGACGTCTTTGATTTGCTTTTCGTTGAGCGCGCCGACGTGGCCGAGGCGAGGCATATTGGAACAGGCGTTGTAGGCCTTGGCGTTCCAGATTTTGCCCCAGGTGTATTCGAGCATGGCCTTGGAGGAGGGCGCATTAGGGTCCGTGACGCCACGTAACTTTCCATACTGGTAAAGGCTCGGACCTATCGTTCCATAGGACACTTCCTGCTCGGTGATTTTATGGCAGTTGTAGCAATTCCCGCCATTCACTTTTGGATCAGTGTCGGTCCAGGTCATGCCGCGACCATTTTGCGCGAGTTTCTCGCCCTCTCGCCAATCGCCTAGGAACTTGCCATCGCTCGGCCATTTAATGGTTTTGAGATTGGCCGCTTCAATCGACTTCGCTTTCGCTTCGGGCAGGGTGCCTGTGCCGATTTGGGAGCATTCGCGATTCGATTCGTCTTGCTGTAGTCGCTCAACGCCAGCGATACCTTCGCTTCGGAAAGAGGCCTTCATCATCGTCTCGGTCAGAACTTCGTAATTTGCAGAGCCCAAATTTGCGCCCATGGTAGCGCAGCCAGCCAGTCCGAGCAGCGCTAAGGCGCCCAGTAAAGTTTTTGTTTGAGATTTTGTTTTTTGAGGTTTGTTTTTATGAGCGAGAGGTTTCATTCTGATCAACCTAGACTTTAGCAACTTATTTACGGAACAACGCTAGCGTGACTCTGCACACTAGCGTTTGAGAGACGGTGCAATCGATTGCGCGCCCTTGGCGTTGACACCCATGTAGACCCCGAGTGCAATCGTGACATCCGAGGTATAGCCTGGATAGGGGAAACGTTGCTGGCGGAAGCAATCGTTCAATCGACGTTGCATACTCCATAACTCACCCGAAGAGATTCGATAGGCTGGCCAGGCTGCGAAACCAATGCCATCGCCCGGATTTTCTGTAAGGTTGGGTAGGTCTTGCAGGCGAATTCGCTTGCCGCCTTCACCGTGACAAGACGCGCAAGAAAAATCATAGACCCCCGCGCGGTAGAAAAATGCACGCTTACCGAGCTCAAGCATTTTCTTCTCTTCAGCATGTACCTGTGGCAATGCAAATCTCAGGCCCTTTGATTCGGCTGAGATCCATGCGACGAGACTTTCGATGTTTTTTTGCTCGCCACCCCCAAAAGGGGTTTTTATGGTTTCCGCAGCCGAAATACCCTGAATCGATTCCATGCAGGTCAACAGTCGGGACTCTAAATCTTGTACTCTTTGCGTGTCACTGAAATACCTTGGAAGCTCGACGAAAGCTCCTTTAACAACGCCCGGGCCACGTCCAAGATCGCACTTCTCAAGAGTGGCGGCTTTGGGCCCACGCTTTTGCTTCCAAAGGTCTTCACCCTTGGCTTCAAACAGTTCGGCGGGATTGCCATCGGCCAGCATATTTCGATACTCATTGATACCGTCTGCGGCTGATTTGGATTGTGCGTAGGGCAAGCCGTGCAAGAGCATCGCTATGAGCATCATTAATACGCGAAATTTCATTGTATCTCCAACAATTTTGTTTTCACATCGCTTCAGAGGGCGACTTCAAAAACGATAAAGCCCGCATTAGCGGGCTTTTCGTTCAGCGAGCTAAATTAAGCAACCACCGCCTCGTCCGTTCGGCTGTCGCCTCGGTTGTCTTTCCAAGTGACGGCTATTTTGTCACCCGCTTTTGCCCCCTTCACGACGAATTGCATGAATGGATTCTTGGACACCGCTGGACCCCATTGGGCCGTTAGCACAGACTTGCCGTTATGGCTTGCACTAACCTCTTGAATAAACCAAGCAGGAATGGTTTTACCCGCAGCATCTTTACGTTGCCCAGTTTCCATTTCGTGGCCCATCAGTACACGGACGGTGGCCTTATCGCCTGCGAGTTGAGCGCGAATGCGCATTGGATCTGCCATTGAAGTTCTCCTAATTAACCGCCGCAGCCACCGAGGGTGACCTTGACTTCTTTTACTGCATACAGGGCGCGGCCATCGTTCATTAGGGCGATCGCGAAGACATTGGAGGACTGGCCCATCTTGGCTCTTGTCGAGATCGCGGTTTCAATGCCATCAGTGACGTCAAAGATTGCGGTCAATATCGAGGGATTTTTCTCGATTAAGATCATCAAGCGCTTGACGCCTGGGAGCGTCGTGGACACTCCAACCGGGACGACTGCACCATTTTCCGCAATATCCGCGGCTTGCAAATTAATATCTTTGCTGACGACCGGCGCCTGCATGCCCAGCACTTTGCTGAGGTCCGCCAGGTTCTTGGCCTCGAACGCGCTTGTAGCATAAGCGTTTGCCTGTGCCCTACTCACGCCGGGCCATACCCCCGCTGTCATCATTAGAGACACGAGCGCAGCGCTGCGTTTGAGCACTTCTCTTTTTTCCAACATTTCAATCTCCATACTTGTTTGAGCGATTTTACAACTAATCGAAGCAGCTCGATTAAGACCGTTCCCGGTAAGCTCATGGTCCTATTGCGATGATTCACCACGATAGCCACTGCGCAATCTTTTTCGCCTCGTCTTCGTTCAAGCTCTGAGTTGGCATGGGAATTGCACCCCAAACGCCCGACCCTCCCGTCTTGATACGATCTGCGAGATACTCCATAGCATCTGAGCGATTCGCATATTTTTTCGTGACCTCCTGAAATCCGGGGCCGATCAGCTTGGCGTCAATGCCATGGCAGGCCAGGCAACTGTGCTTATTGAGCAGTCCAAGGATTTCTGGCGTAGGTGTTTCCAACCTGAGCTTTGCAGCCGTGGGAGCCGATCGCGATGGGCCGACTGGCATCGTGGGTGCCGAGCGCGCGCTGGGGGCTTCTTCAATAGTGCCTGTTCGCGATGTCACTGCGCCTTTTTGCGCTCCGACCAGTCGGTTTTGGTCGGCAAGGTTGCCATGCGCGTCACGCGCGAAGTCAGGGAGGGAAGACATGATTCTTACCTCTGACTTGCAGTCCTTCATGCACGATGAGCCCTGGAGGTCGACCTTGGTGCGAGTGCCCTCGAGTGTCCCGGGCCACATGGAATGCGCCGTGCTCATGCCATTGCGATTCGGCAACAATTTTTGAGTCTGCTCCATATTGCTGTTGGACAGCACGTAGTTGACTGGAACGATCCCGCCAAGATGAAGCATAAATGCGGTGACCGCGTAAACCTCATCGGTGCTGAGTGATTTCGGCTGAGTCCAGGGCATGGCACGATTAATGTAGTCCCAAAGTGTCGAGAGCGAGGCGAGCTTCATCAAGGTGGTCCGGCCAGGATATGAATCATCCAGCAAGCGAGCGACTCTGCCGGTGCGGATATCGTCCTGGGTGGTGCCCCCTGTCAAGGGGCTGAAGACCTGGTTGGATTCTCCAAAGACACCATGACAGCTTGCGCACTTCGATTCCCAAAGGTCCTGTCCTTGCGCTACCGACCCTGATCCGCTCGGCAGACCCTTGAAGTCTGGGCGAACATCGATATCCCAGGCGCGAACT